>CAINWE010000061.1 GCA_903854365.1 Oligoflexia bacterium | reverse complement strand
TTTTTCACTGAGCAAACCCTTAGTCAACACATTCTAGTTTTACACACGGGAGGATTTTCCCATGCAACCGGATACTAGTTATCAAAGAACTGCGCAACAAGGTAGCGCAACGGTAATGGAAATCAAGACCAAAACAAGATCAAAGAGGCATTCATCCCCCTTCTGATTCTAACGAATCTAGGCGGGGGAATTCTGCCGAAGATTGTTGAATGAAGAAAGCAAAGGGGCGGATTAGGCCGGGACTCGTGCTGATCAAATTGGGTTCTTGGATTGAAGATCAAGACATGCTAAGACTTTCCGCTTAGAGCGGGCCCCAAGGGCTCGTTGAGATTGAATTGAGGCCGAAAGGAGGTGAGTTTATGCCAGGTATTACCATTCGTGAGGGAGATTCATTTGAAGCTGCTTTGAAGAAATTCAAAAAGCAATGTGAAAAAGCCGGCATCCTTTCGGAAGTTCGTAAGCGCGAAGCTTACGAAAAGCCTTCTGTGAAGAGAAAGAAGAAAGCTGCTGCCGCAAGGAAAAGGCTAGTCAAAAAAGGCAGCCGTCCTGTTCGAGTCTAATTTTTTATTGTGATGGAAGGCCGGGGTAGATCTCTTGATTTAATCTCGGCCTTTTTGCATGGAGCTGAATTCAGGAGAAATCTATGGCCACCTTAAAAGAGCGTCTGTCTGACCAAATCAAAACAGCAATGAAATCAGGCAATAAAGAGGAGTTAGGTTTTGCTCGGAGTCTTCATGCTGCAGTGAGAAAAAAAGAAATCGATGATCGAGTTGATTTAGATGATGCAGGAGTCATCAAAATTGCGGCTGCTTTAGTCAAACAGCGTCAGGATTCTATTGAGCAGTTTCGACAAGGCGGACGCGAAGACCTGGTGACCAAAGAGCAAGCAGAGCTAAAATTTCTACAGACCTTTTTGCCAGCTCAGATGGATGAAGCCGAGGTCAAAAGTCTAGTGGATTGGGCAATTTCTGAAGCCAAGGCAACCGGTCCCAAAGACCTTGGCCAGGTGATGAAAATTCTACTACCCAAAGTACAGGGACGGGCTGATGGAAAATGGGTGAATCAATTAGTCCGAGAAAAAATCGGGCAGGGTTAGCCGACCTCGTTCGAAAAGTTAAAGACGCGGTCAATATTGTCGAGGTTGTCGGAGAGAACGTTGTACTTCGTAAAACCGGCTCGAATTATGTTGGGCTTTGTCCCTTCCATTCTGAGCGAACTCCTTCGTTTAGTGTTAACGAAAATAAGCAGCTTTACCATTGTTATGGGTGCAAGCGGGGTGGGGATCTCGTGACGTTTGTCATGGAGGTCTCAGCATTGAGTTTCAATGAGGCATTAGAAGAGCTCCTTGAGCGGGCGAGAATCCCGCTGCCTGCCGATTGGAATCGTCAGGGTGCAGACGGTAAAGACTCTGAGCAAAAGCGAAAACTTCAGGAGAAGCAAGCGCTTGCTTTTCGGTTAAACCGGTTTACGGCGAGCTATTTTCGAAATGGCCTCAAGGCGGATGCTCAGGCCCGGCGATATTTGGCGCTCAGAGGTGTCGGACCCGAATATCAGGAAGCTTTTTATGTGGGAGTTGCATCTGGAGGGTGGGGGGCTCTGGCGGAGCATCTGGGCCAAAAAAAAGCCCCCCTCGAGTTGGCTTCTGAGCTGGGCTTGGTTCGTCCGTCGGCAAATGGAACCTTTGATTTATTTCGCAATCGAATAGTTTTTCCAATTTTAAATCTCAGGGGAAAAGTTGCAGGTTTTGGGGGTCGGATTATGTCGGATCAGGATGCTCCAAAGTACCTCAATTCACCTGAGTCCCTGGTATTTCATAAAAGTCGGCTCGCGTTTGGCCTGTTTCAAGCTCAAAAATATATTCGAGAAAAGGACGAGCTCATTTTGGTGGAGGGTTATTTCGACGTTCTGACTTTGTATGCAGCAGGATTTAAAAACGTCGTTGCGACTTGCGGTACGGCGTTAACCGCAGAGCATTTGAACGTCTTCAAACGACTGGCCAGTCGAGTGGTCGTGCTTTTTGACGGCGATTCGGCAGGTGTTTCGGCTACGTTACGAGCGATGGAAACCGGACTCGATCTCGGGTGGGTGCTTCAGGGTGCTCAGTTACCGGATGGCCTCGATCCAGACGAGGTGTTGCTAGATACCGCGTCTGGACAGATTCGTCCGGGTGGAAAAGAGCAATTGGCCGAGCTTTTGGCACGAGCTCGACCTATTCTTGATACTGAGATTGAAGCTACTCTATTGGCCGGGCAAAAGGATGCTGAAGCACAAACGCAGGCCTTGAAGAAGGTGGGTAAGTGGCTGGCACGTTTAAATGATCCATTGGGACGAGACGTGAGAATGGAAAGAGTGCAAAAAGAGCTTCGGGTTTCTCGATCTCTAGTGGTTGGGGCTGTTGGGGTGGGGGTCGCTGGGTCATCGAGGAGTGCGGGCGTGATTCAGCCGGTGCAGGGTGAAAAATTGATGCAGCCTGGAGTTTCAAAAAATCAACAGTTAGGAGCTCTTGATCGTATTCTCCTCTCTGGACTTGCTCAAGGAGGAGAGTTTATGAGTGCGTTCGTGGAGTGTGGAGATCGGCTTCCTCCCGGGCAGGGTCCTGGAAGTCTTTTTGAGTACGCTCCTGCGGTCGAGTGGTTCTCTGCTCAAGGCTCAAGCTTGAAAACAGTTGAATGGAGTTCTGCCGACGAGCAAATTCGATCTGTGGTAACGGGGGTGATGCTCGCGGAGGGCACTGAAATTCAGCTAGATCAATTTAAAGCTGCTCTTTCTAAGGGCGTCGCGAAGAAGTGGGCACGATTTTCGCAGCAGCTCCGACGACAAATTGTGCAAGCAGAAGCTAAAAATGACGCTGGCTTACAAGCAAAACTCATGAAAGAATACCTTGACGTTCAGCGCAAAATGAAGGAATTTAACAGCTTCTATGACGAAGAATAAGGACGCCACCTTGTCCTCTCAAAAAGCTGAGAGTGGAAATAATTTAAGTAAAAATAAAGAGATCAAAAAACTTCTCGATATGGGTGTCCAGCGCGGATACCTCAGTTATGAAGAAGTGAATGAATTGATGCCTCCGGAGATGATTACTCCGGAAGTCATCGATGAAGTCATGAATCTTCTTGGCGAAAATGAGATCGAGGTCATTGATTCTGCCAAGCGGCCCAAAGAATCCGACGAAGAGGAAGAGTCGGAAGAAGGACCACTGAGTGTAGGTGGCGCAGGCCCCGCGGAAGAAGGCGCGGAAGAAGGCGCTGTCGCTGCTGACTTAGCTCGTGGTGCAGATCCCGTTAAGCTTTATCTGAAGAAAATGGGCAGTGTTTCTCTCTTGACCCGCGAAGGGGAAGTTGAAATTGCGAAGCGCATTGAAGAAGGAGAAGTTGAAATTCTTCGGGCTCTTTTGGCTTCTAAATTAGGGACGTTGGCGATTGTAGATTTAGGCGAGCGACTGGAGTCAGGTCGCACCAAAGTGAAGGATGTCATTCGTGGTGTAGACGAAGAGGTCTCCCTCGATGATGAGAAAAAATATTTGGATCGTGTGACTGCAGCGACTGCCAAAGTGAAGGCTTTGGTGAGCGTTCAGGAGAAAATGGACGAGACCGTTTCTGCTGATGGTAAGAAAACGGGCAAGCAGAAAGAACAGCTTCTTCAAGAAATTAAAAAGCGGGAAAAGCAGGTTGAGATCGCGTTTGAAAATATTGCTTTCAACCGAAAAACCATTAATGCGCTCTCGGGAAAAATTAAGGGCTTTTGGATTCGCGGAAAAGATTTGATTGATGAGCGGAGAAGAGTTTTCGCGTTTTTAGGCCTGAAAGAATTGAAAGAAATCGCTAAAATTCACGAAGAATTTAATCGAGGTCCAGAGAGTCACCCAGCACTTTGTAAAACTTATGATGTGACGGCCCCCAAGCTTTCACAGCTTCTTACTCAGGATGATGAGACCAATAGAAAGGTGAGTCGTCTAGAGGAGGAGGCCGGTATTTCCGTGGATGAGTTGCGTCGGATTCACGATACGCTCACCATTGGAGAAAGAAAAGCTGATCAAGCGAAAAGTGAGCTGGTCGAGGCTAATCTTCGACTTGTGGTTTCGATCGCCAAAAAATACACCAATCGTGGGTTACAGTTTCTAGACTTAATTCAAGAAGGCAATATTGGATTGATGAAGGCAGTTGACAAGTTCGAATATCGCCGAGGCTATAAGTTCTCAACTTATGCCACCTGGTGGATTCGTCAAGCGATTACCCGAGCCATTGCTGATCAGGCCAGAACCATTCGAATTCCTGTTCACATGATCGAAACAATTAATAAGTTGATTCGGACATCTCGTCTGCTCGTTCAGCAGTTGGGACGCGAGCCCACGCCTGAGGAAATCGCCGTTAAGATGGAGCTTCCTGTTGATAAAGTGAGAAAGGTTCTTAAGATCGCTAAGGAGCCTATCTCTCTTGAAACTCCGATTGGGGAAGAGGAAGATTCTTATCTTGGAGATTTCATCGAAGATAAGAAGATCATCAATCCTGCCGATGCTGTGATGAATATTAATCTTTCCGAACAGACTCGTAAGGTGTTGTCCACCTTGACTCCGCGAGAGGAAAAAGTGCTTCGGATGCGCTTTGGGATCGGTGAGAAGTCAGATCACACCTTGGAAGAGGTAGGTCAGGATTTTTTCGTGACCCGCGAAAGAATTCGGCAGATTGAGGCGAAGGCGCTTCGTAAGCTTCGGCATCCTTCTCGGGCCAAGCTGCTTAAAGCGTTTATTGACTCATAATTCCTGGAGGCCCATAGCTCAGCTGGTTAGAGCAGTCCGCTCATAACGGATTGGTCGGGGGTTCGAGTCCCTCTGGGCCTACCAGTTTCTGAAAATTCAGGTCAGATCACCTTTTAGTTCGGTGCAGGACGTTGCACCCCTGCGGGAAGTCTCTCACTTCAGTGAGAGGAGGACGTCACGTACCTCGAGCGCGGATTTTGAGAATTTGTCCTACGTAGATCTGACGCTTTCGGAGGGAATTGCTCGTTTGAAGAGCACGGACGGACGTGTTGAATCTTTGGGCAATTTGGTTGAGGTGGTCGCCTTTTTTGACTCGATAGCGGATGATGCTCGGTTTTTTATAAGTGCGATGCGAGACGCGAAACTGGGCGAGTTGAACCTTTTGAGGATCAAAGTTTTGGACGTATTCTTCCGGAACCCAAACGTCATAATGTTTGTTGTTTGGGGGCGTGATTTCGGATCGTAGATTTGGGTTGAGTCTTTTCAGCTCGTCGGGCGCGAGTTTGATGAGTTTTGCGAGATCGAGGAGGCGCGTAGGCGACGGGACCTCGATTGCTCGCAGGTTTGGGTATTTCTCTGACGTCGGCTCTGCGAATCCGTAATCAGCTCCATTTTCCCCAATTTGAATCGCAGCTAAGAATTTTGGAATGTAGTCTGCAGTTTCTGCTGGGAGGACGCCTTTTTTGACTAAAGTCCAAAAATCTCTGCTCTTGCCTCGAATGACGGACGTCATGATTCTGAACTCCCCAGCATTGTAAGCTGCCACGGCGAGGTACCAAGACCCAAAAACATTGTACAGATCCCTGAGGTATTTTGCCGCAGCTTCGGTGGCTCGGATCGGGTCTCGCCGTTCGTCGTTGTAGGGGTTGACTTCAAGCCCATATCGTTTGCCTGTTGCGGGGATGAATTGCCAGACCCCTGCTGCCTTGGCCAGCGAAGTGGCCCGAGTGCTGTAGCCACTTTCAATCATGGCTAAGTAATACAGTTCAGGCGGGAGTTGATTTTGCTCGAGGACGTTCTCAACAACCTCACGGTATTGTTCACCTTGATTGAGAAACCTTTGGAAACGTTCTCGGTCCTTCTTGGTAAAATAAAGGATCCATTTTTGTACGTGTTCATTGAGCTCGAGCGGGATGTCTCCGAGTGGAGCGCCAGGTGGGGGAGGTGGATTGCTGGCCGAGATTTCTTTTTTGATTTCTGTTCCGGCGTCAGGCTTTGAAGTGAGTAAGTCCTCGACTGCGATGGGCGCCAAGACTGGGTGTTGCTGTGCAACGGCCGGAATTGCGGCTAAGCCTCTAGGTTCGGAATGGGGATGTGGAGTCGCGCAACCTGCGGCAAGAATCCCTATTACGCTCCAGGGTTTGATTTTAATGAATGGATTGAATCCCACGACGAAAGCATGGCAGGAAGAAAAAGTAAAATCAAAGGTTATCCAGAGTTTCGCTTCGGAACTTTAATCTTGACTTCGTGCGCGATGGTCAATAACCGAAAACTCTATGATTTCAAAAAGTTCTAAAACAGTGAAAGAGATTCTGAGCTTTCTCGAGGAGCGGGCGCCTGCGTCATTTGCTGAGGAGTGGGATAATGTTGGTCTTCTTGTCGGAGATCCTGCTTGGAAGTCCTCGGGAGCAGTGGTTTCGATCGATTTGACTGAAGAAGCGATCGAGCTCGCCACCCAGAGGCGGATATCGGTGATAGTGACCCATCACCCGTGTTTATTTCCAAAAACTCGCGGAATTTCGCGCTGGGTGCCCGGCACGTTGGCGTTTGAGGCAGCGCATCGAGGGATTGCGGTGATCGCTTGTCACACCAATTTTGATCGTTGTGCTGTGCAAGTGTCGCATCAGATTGCCAAGGGTTTGGGGGCTCGTGTCAAGGGACGGTTGTATGACTCTGTTCAGGAGCAGCGAGCGAAAAAGCTAGGGCGATTGGTCTCGGGTTCCGG
>CAINWE010000060.1 GCA_903854365.1 Oligoflexia bacterium | reverse complement strand
CCGATCTCAAAGAGTCGAGAGCCAACCAAAGCCCCTGATGACCACCTACTTCCTGACCCACAGTTTTAAAAACCTCTTCGAGCGTCTCCGGCTCTCTCTCGCGAACCACTGCCTCAGCCGTTCCAAACCGCTGACTTTCCAGCGAGGCGGCAGGCTTAGAAGCCTTACCTGTACGCTGCGCAGACAAATTAACCGATATACCTCTCGAACGAGCGAAGTGAATCACCCTCTCCCAAGTCTCGTTGGAAGCCTGCGGAGGAACATTCAGTTGCACAAGATCCTGTGGACGGGTTTGCAGAACGGACCATACAGAATGGGGATTTCTTAACACCAATGACATGGGCCATCATTCGCACAAATCAGGAATACGATCAAACTAAACTTAACTTAGTGAAAAACCATACCCCCTGAAGACCCCCGCCAACTCAGACATCGGATGACCTCGCAAAAGAGACGACGCAGATAGGAGAACGGCATCCGCCCGCAAGGACCTCACCAACTCCAGAAAAGAGTCACATTGGGAAAAATCCATCGAAACCAAGGTATACAAATTCGGGTAGGTATTACGTACACGTTCGAGCTCCGTCGCTCTGCAAAAGACGCCATCCAAACCCCACGCAAAGGCACAATCTAACAATGAACCAAATGAATCCGCAACCCGCACAGCATGCCCAGTCAACGCTCGTGTCACTTCAGCCCATCTGACGTCATCAAACGAACCCAGAGCCCCTACCCCTAGAAGCCGTGGACGCAAGGAAGAAATTTCCTCTAGTGCCAACCTCACGGCTCGAAACATCGCTCCTCCACCCATCAACTGAAGACTTAAAGCGTCCACATGATAGAGAGCCGCTTGCTGCACCGCTTTAGCCACTTGCGAGGGGGTATCCAGGAGCTTAAGATCAAGCAGCACCCGCTGCTTTCGATGAGCTAACTCACGGAGCAACTCCGGCCCCCCATTCAGAAAAAGCTCGATACCAACCTGATAGCTAACTTCAGGCTCATGCACCTTTTCGACAAAATCGAGGGCGCGATCGACAGTTTGAAAATCAAGACCAATGACCAAATCAGTGGTCTTATGATGAGTCGACTCCATCGCACCCCCCTGTTTTCTGCTAATAGCTTCTAGCAAAAATCGCGCGCACGAGAGAACCCGACCCCTCGCAGGCTAAGCAGCGACCCACTGCTGGAATTGGGCGATAATCTGTGCCGATCGGCAAACAACGGATCGTTGCCTTAGTCTCTTCTTTTACTTTAGCTTCGCAGTCTTTACTTTGGCACCACGCAGCCACGAAAAATCCTCCTGGCTCTTCAATTCGTTTTCGAAAATCGGCGTAATCTTCGATCTCAAATGTGTTCTGGTCACGAAATGCACGGGCTCGCTCCAGGAGATCCTTCTGCATGGCCGCTAACTCGTTGACAACTTTTTGAGGAGCCCCAGCAAGGGCGACTGATTCCTTTCGTGCCCAATCCCTACGAGTCATCACAACCTGGCCGTTTTCCAAATCCCGAGGACCTAATTCTATTCGAATCGGAACTCCAATCAGCTCATACTCGTGAAATTTCCATCCTGGCTGCTTCGTATCATCTTCATCAACCAAAACTCCGACCTGATATGGAAGTTGCGAATGCAAAGACGTTTCCTGAATTGCTTTCGCCAAAGCGCGAGCTGCGGCAAGTACTTCATTCCGCTTATTCGCGTTCGACAAAATTGGAACAATAGCGACATGAGTACTTGCGAGCCTCGGAGGTAACACTAGGCCTCGATCGTCCGAATGAGTCATAATCATTCCGCCGATCAAGCGAGTAGAAACACCCCAACTGGTTTGATGAACGACCTTTTGCTGTCCATCTTTATCTAAGAAAACCGTATCAAACGCCTGAGCAAAGTTCGTCGACAAATTATGCGAAGTTCCAGCCTGCAGTGCCTTTTTATCCTGCATCATGGCCTCGATACAGTAAGTCCGCAAAGCTCCGGCAAATTTCTCGCTCTCGCTTTTCAATCCAGGGACTACTGGCATAGCAAGCACTTCCTCAGCAAAGTCCGTATAAACATGAAGCATTTTACGGGCTTCTTCCTCTGCTTCTTCGGCGGTGGCGTGACAGGTGTGACCCTCCTGCCAAAGAAACTCAGTTGTCCGCAGAAAAAGCCTGGTTCTCATCTCCCATCGGACCACGTTGGCCCACTGATTAATCATCATAGGGAGATCGCGATAAGACTGAATCCACTTTGCAAACATGCTATTAATGATCGTTTCAGAGGTAGGACGCACCACCAATTTTTCTTCAAGATCCTTTGCCCCCGCGTAGGTCACTACCGCGCATTGCGGAGCAAAACCTTCCACGTGCTCAGCCTCTTTTTTCAAAAAGCTCTCGGGGATAAAAAGAGGGAAATACGCGTTTTTTGCGCCCGTCGCCTTAATTCTCCGGTCTAAATCTTGATGAATTTGCTCCCAAATCGAGTACCCATTGGGCCGAATCACCATGCATCCCTTCACGGGACTATAATCAGCCAATCTCGCCTGAAGCACAACATCTTGATACCATTGAGAAAAATCTTTATCGCGGGGTGTAATTTTTTCAGCCATAGTAGGGTGAACATATGCTGCCTTGAAGCACGTCGCAAGCTAGAATCAACTCTCGATCCCAAAGGCTTTAATCTTTCGATGAAGGTGACTCCGCTCAATTCCCAATGCTTGGGCAGCTTTCGAAATATTCCAATCATGCTCTTTCAGGGTTTTTAAGATCAATTCCTTCTCAAACTCTTGACGAGCATCCTTCAGGTTTCTTGGTCCGCCAACGCTCTCTTCACGAACCGCCGAATTAGGCCGCACCAAACCCTCCTCTTCAACCCTAACAGTAAAGGAGTCGTCATGAAGGTTCGACAGAAGGTGCGTGACCGTGATGGGATACCCCTCCTCGGACTCGGGAGTCAAAATTACCAATCGCTCAATCAAGTTCTTCAATTCTCGCACGTTCCCGGGCCACGGGTAAACCTCTAGGACACGCAGCGCCTCTGGAGACATCTCCCTCAGAGGTCGCGCGTGAGCAAGAGAGAACTCTCTAAGAAAATGCCCGCTCAAAAGGGGAATATCTTCCCGGCGCTCACGTAACGGTGGCACATAAAATGGAATGACATTCAGCCGATAAAATAGGTCTTCGCGAAAAAGACCATTTTGGATTTCCATCTTAAGATCCTTATTAGTCGCCGCCACTACACGCACGTCTACAGAAATCGTCTGAACTCCACCTACTCTCTCAAACTTTTGCTCCTGAAGAATCCTTAAAATTTTTGCCTGCGTTTTTAGCGACATATCGCCGATTTCATCTAAAAACAGAGTACCCCCGTGCGCCAAATCAAACTTACCGCGCCTGAGATTAGTAGCACCAGTGAAAGCTCCCCGCTCATGCCCAAAAAGCTCGCTCTCGATCAACTCCTCAGGAATAGCCGCGCAATTCACCTCCACAAAAGGCTTATTGAAGCGTGGAGAAGACGCATGAACACTTTGCGCAACCAGTTCCTTACCGGTCCCATTTTCCCCAGTAATTAATACCGAACCCGTAGTGCGAGCGACCCGACGAATCATTTCCTGGATCTGCTGCATTACGGGGCTTTCACCGACCAGAAACTTTGTTTTTTGAATCTGCTTTCGAAGCGCCTGATTTTCCCGGGCCAAATCTTGAACGTTGGCTACATTATGCAGAATCACTAAAAGGCGCTCAAGCGACAATGGCTTTTCCACGAAGTCAAACGCGCCAAGTTTTGTCGCACGGACGGCTGTTTCAATACTACCGTGCCCTGACATCATGACGACGGCCTGATCCGGCCACTCACTCTTAATCTGACGAAGTGTCTCAACACCGTCTAACTCCGGCATCCAAATATCTAATAAAACAACGTCAGGCCTCTCATTTCGAATTAACTCAATCCCAGTTTTACCTGAACCTGAGTCAATTACCCTGAACCCCTCATCTTGCAACGCCCCCTTGAGTGACTGGCGAATCGAATCTTCATCATCAATAATGAGCACTACCCGTGACATCTACCCTCACTCCTTTAGGCCTTCGATCCGTGCCCCACCGGGGCATCACCCCTTCGCTTCTCCAGGCCCTGGCGAATTGAAGTCGGTAATTCAATCAAAAATTGCGTCCCTTCACCAGGCGCAGACCTCACCCGAATAAAACCGTCGTGATCATTAATGATTCTCTTTGCTATGGCAAGACCTAAACCCGTACCCCCAGTTTTCGTTGAAAAATAGGGTTCGAACACTCGCGCCTTCACCTCATCCGACATACCGTGACCACTATCCCGGACCTCAATCGCAGCCATTTGTAATTGCTCATGATAATGAGTAAGGACTTCAATTCGCTTTGGACTCGCTTGGAAATTTTCAGCCAGCGCAGCTACCGCATTATCGAATAAATTAATCATGACCCGCTTCACTTGGTCTCGATCAAATTCAAAAATCGGGAGGCGCCCCTCAGCCTTATAGACCATATGAATTTCCGGATGAGCTTGTTGAAAAAGATTAACTACTTCACGTAACGCTTCATTCAGATCATTCGGTGCAGGTGAAGACTCTGGAAACCGAGCAAAATTGGAAAACTCATTCACCATTTCCTTAAGCTCATCGGTGTGCTTAATGATGGTATCCGTACACTCCTTTAAAAGGTCACCGTCTCGTCCACGATGAGACAAAAAGCGGCGCTGCAGGCGCTGAGCCGACAACTTAATAGGAGTCAGCGGATTTTTGATTTCATGGGCAATTCTCCGGGCCACCTCTCGCCAAGCCATTTCTCGCTGACCTTTGATCAAGTGAGTCAAATCGTCGATTACAATCACGACGCCCCAATTCTGATCCCCTTGCCGCAACGGAGTGGCCACGGCCGACAAAACCCGCACACTGTCGCCGGATCGGTAATTCCATTGACTCACCTCAGACTGAACCACTCCACCCTGCAAAGACACAGCGATCGCGCGCTGCACCAACTGAACGAGCGTTTCAGCGGGCGCGCTCAAAACCTCGTGATACTTTCGCTGAATTACCGCCTCGGGTGCAATATCCAATAATCGAGAAACCGACTGATTGAACGTTGTGATGTAACCACCATTATCAATCGCGATCACACCGGTGCTAATATTCGCCAAAACTGCCTCCAACTGGAGTCGCCGCTTCTCTAAATCTGCACCCGCTTGAATCAGACTCTTGCGATTTTCCCGAAGATCCCGGGTCATACGATTGAAAGAATCCACCAACTCTGCAATTTCATCGTGTCCCGACGTCAGAATGGTCACATCCAAATTACCCGAACCGACGGCCTGCGCCCCCTCGACTAATCGCGCCACTGGCACGGTCAACTCACGGGCCATATACAGACCCACCCAAATCACCACAAACAAAATCACTAACGTGATCATAATGAGAATCAACAAATAGGTCGTCTTCATTGGGTATTTTAGTGGATTTGCCTCCTTATAATCGTCAAAAACACTGGCAATCTCATCCACCTTATTGACGAGACTCACTGGGACGTAAAAGTTAACAACCACCACCCCCACTACCGCTTGCTCATTCGAGCCCCCGACATGAACAGGAACTAGGCATCGAATCAACTCACCTGTACCCACATGATGAATCACTGGGAAGTGATCCCCAGAAAATGCCTTATCCAACAGGTCTAACGCCAGTCTCGGATAGACCAGCCGAGGCTCCGCGGGACTTGGCTTTTGTGCCAAAATTCTCTCGTCAATGGCATCTCGATAAAACTCAACTGCATCCAAAGCTAGAAGCTCACGCTGACCTTCCAAATAATCTCGAACCCAGTTCAGTAGGTGCCTTTCATCTTGGGAACCACTTAATCGTTTTCCAATGCCACTCGCTAAATG
>CAINWE010000059.1 GCA_903854365.1 Oligoflexia bacterium | reverse complement strand
GATGAATGCTAGCGAGATCGAGCATCCGATCGATTGGATTCCATAAAGAGGGCTCGATCTCTGGAAAACCGTGCCGAAATTTTTCGATCAGATCGGGCCCGACCTCATAACAGCAAGCGCCGATACAGGGTCCGATCGCGGCGACCCACTCCTGGGGATCCTCCCCTGTGGAACGCAGTTTTTGCCAAAGCTTTTCCGTAATACGATCGAGTGTTCCTCGCCATCCGGCATGTACGACTGCTACAGATTTTCCGGATTGGTGCGCAAAAAGTAAGGGAACACAGTCAGCCGTCACGATTGCAATGGGGAGTTGAGGGAGTTGGGTAATCAGTCCGTCGGCTTCGCCACAGTCTTGCTGATGACGGTCGACGAGGGCAATAGCGCTGCCGTGAACCTGCTTCAAAATGGGCCGATTGGTCCAATGCTCGAGGAGGGCACTTGGCAGAGGCTCACCGTGGGTGCCAAACCCATGCTGAATCGTTTTGATTTGACTGAGAAGCTTACTTTTTAAAAACATGCGCTTCTATTACTCATAATTTTTGAGTGCGGACAAGAGTTCCTGAAAAACACTCGGGAACGGCGCATCGAATCGAAGAGGCTCACCAGAAATGGGGTGTTTAAATCCTAGAATTTTCGCGTGCAGAGCTTGGCCAGGGAGCTTCTTGACCAGGTCGCGAATCGTAAGCGGGAGTGCCGTCCACTTCGTGTTTCTTTCGGTGGGAGTGCCGTAGACGGGATCGCCTAAGAGGGAATGCCCGATCCCGTTCAAGTGCACTCGGACCTGGTGGGTGCGGCCTGTTTCTAAAGTCGCTTCGATCAGGCAGGCAAAGGGTTTTTTGTGAGGGAGACCATAGTTGCTGAGCGGAGCGTAATAGGTAATAGCCTTTCGTCCTGTTTTGACGTCCATTGACATTTTTTTCCGGTCCTTGGGATGTCGGTCGATGAGGCTGGAAATTTGAATGGGAGCGTGATGCGTGGCAGGCGCGGGTGCACCGTAGCAAAGAGCCCAGTAGCGCCTTTCTAGGTCGTGCTTAGCAAAAGTCTCTGCCAAGCGAGAGTGGGCCAAATCGGTTTTGGTAATCACGAGTGAGCCACTCGTATTTTTGTCAATACGATGAACAATGCCGGGCCGGAGCACGCCGCCAATTCCACTGAGATTTTTGATTTGATAGAGCAGGCCGTGGACGAGAGTTCCCGTCATTTGGGTAGGAGAAGGATGTACGGTGAGACCTGGGGGCTTATTAACGACCAGGAGGTGCTCGTCTTCGAAAAGAATCTCCAGGGCATGGTCCTCGGGCTCGAGTTCGGAGGGGGTAGGAGCAGGGACTAACACGTCGACTTGGTCACCGATCTTAATTTTACTGTTTGCCTTCAGAGGTTTGCCCAGCGAGGTAATGCAGTTACTTTCAAAAAGGTTCTTGAGTCGACTGCGACTCAGTGAAAAGAGCGGCTCAAACTCAGGAGAGACGGGTTCCTGAGACTGCTCGGCTTCTAACGCTTGCAAAAGTGCCAAATCGGCTCGTTTGAAATCTTTTGGGGCGCACCATGTCCAGGTGACGACTCCGGCTTTTTGAAATCGCATCACTCATCCTGTCAGTTTGCGATGATACCGTGAGATGTATGCGGTGGCTACTTCATTTCCGGGTAAACGAAGTTTTCGAGCCATTTGTAGGACAAAGCCACGCACATAGACGGGAGCCGGCAGCTTTGAGAAATTTTCGTCCTCAATGGCTTGAATGTAAGCCTTTGATACTTTCGTGCTTTCGGACATTTCCTCAACGGAGATTTCAACCGCTTCCCTGAGCTTCTTAAGGAGGCTTCCCGGCCATTGCTTTTCATTTTGAATTTCTAAAGCGAGCTGCGCCGGGTAAGTAATCGTCGGTGCTTGGAGTTTTTTGGCCTTGAGAGACTCTACCCGAGACGTCACTGAAAGCGGAGTCAGATTTCTTGTTTTAGAGTGCGGCTCCGAGGTCCAAGAGCCTCTGGATTTGTAGTCTTTTCCAAACGGTGTCGGTCCGGACTGAGTGAAGTCGGTGGAGGGAGAAACCAGAGTTTCTTCCGTGAGCTCAGAAGCTTCCATAGGTGGAGACCGGTCAATCGAGATGACTTCTGCCAGTAGTGTCGAGGTTTGCTCGATGGTGGGGTTTAAGGGGTGCTGGTTCGGATCATTATGTTTGAATGGATTTTCCTCCCAGATCACCAGACCATGGTTTTGATCGTACGTTCTCCGTTTGTCACCATCCGATAAGATCAGGTAAGCCTCTTCTGTCTTTTTTAAGATTTCTTCTCGTTCATTAGTTGAAAAAAGAGTGTAAAGAGCGACGTGATCTTTTTGGTAGGTAGTCTTAATTTTAAGATAG
>CAINWE010000058.1 GCA_903854365.1 Oligoflexia bacterium | reverse complement strand
CCAGTGAGTTTTGGGAGCGTTTTTGTTTTCTGGGATGAACAGGGATTGCTGACGCGGGTCGAGGTGTTGCCTGGTCCTGCTGCGCAAGAGCAGTCCTTGCTGGTTCCGTTCCTTTTGGCTGGGGTGATTAAGAATTTAAAAGATTATTTTCATACGGGTGTGCCGGTTGGTCAAATTCCTTGGAAGCTTTTGAATGTTTCTCGATTGAGTGAGTTTCAAATTCAGGTGTATCAGTTGGCCTGTCAGGTACCTCATGGTGAGACGAGGACTTATGGCTGGATTGCAAAGCACTTGGGCAAGCCTTCGGCGTCGCGCGCTGTTGGACAAGCTTTGAAGAAGAATCCTTTTCCTATCTTGATTCCCTGTCACCGTGTGGTGAAGGCCCATGGATTAGGCGGTTTTCTGGGTGAAGTGGACGGGCCTGAGGGGCTTTCGCAGATTAAGAAGAGCCTGATTGTTTTGGAAGAAGAGTATTTAAATCCAGTTTTTTCATTTTTGCCGGCTGGGATGAGGTCCGTGGATCTGAGAAGGGTACAGACTCTTTCGGTTTGAGCAAGGAATCCAGAGAATCATGGTTTTGATTTCTGATCGTGTGAGGCTAAGAGTTAGTTTTTTGATCTTGCTGGTTCCGCTAGCAGAGTCTTTTCGGCGGGCAATTGCCCGCGGAGCTCCAGATTTTCGAGTTTTTCACCATGCATGGAGTTTAGTGTGGCAGGGGGCGGGTGCTCAGATTTATCACGATAGTCCAGATCGCTTTTTGTACAGCCCTGGATTTGCCTGGTTTTTAGCTCCTTTGGGGGCGTGCGCGCCGCATGTGGCTTTCGTGTTTTGGTGTTTGCTCAAAGTTTTTGCCATGTTGTGGGTGTCTCATTGGGTCGCTGCTGAGGCCTGGAGCAAGGAGAGTTCTCTCGGGATAATGACTGCTAGAGGGCGGCTGTTGAGCGGAGTGTTAGGGTTGTTATTAGTTATGAGGCCCTTCTTAGTCGATATTGAGTACGGCCAGGTTAATATATTGATTTTATTTTTGGCGGTCTGGGGATTAGCCACTCATTTGAACGTCAGGAGCTCTGTTCTGACCACTGCTGTCAGTTGGTTTTTGTTGGGGATGATTGCACTTGCGAAAATTTTTCCACTGCCGCTGCTCTTGGTGCCTTGGTTTTTACCGTTAAAGAATTCAGTCGGCAAATTGAAGTGGGAGCGTGGGTCGGTGCTTGCTGCAGTAGGTTTCAATTGCTTGGTGCCTGTGTGGACCCTGGGGTGGGTGGGTGCTTGGCAATTGTTGCTCGATTGGCGAGATGCTGTGGTGGCGCGTGGGGTGCCACTTGAGTCACATAATCAAAGCTTTATGGCTATGATTCACCATCTTTTGAGCGGCGATCCGACTCCAATTATCGCGCAGCATTATCAACCTATCTTATTTGGTGCCGCCATGCTGTCTTCACAGCAGATTTTGTTGGTCTCACTATTTTGGACCTTGTTGGTCGGCGGGGGGGTGTTTGCATGGGTGCTTCGAGGTCCTCGGGAGCAGCCTCTGAAGTGGGTTGTGTTGCTCCTGGGTAGTTTGATTCTGCCCTTGCATTTGATTTGGAAAGCATACTTTGTCATGGCCTTGCCGGCGGCAATTTTTGTAGCAGCTCGGCTGTTGCAGCGGCAGAAAAAGGGGCCGGGTTTGATTCTGTTTTTGCTCCTGTTTTGTTGTAATAATTTAACTACATTCGACGTCGTGGGCTATGGTTGGGGCGCGTTTTTTGAGGCTTCCTCGAGTTTGTTGGTTTTTCACCTAGGACTCTTGATTTGGGGGGCTTGCTTGTAGTGGGTTTTTAACCTGTTTTTGGGTTGCGACGTTTACTGAGATCGCGCCAGCTTTTGCCGGCTTTTGCTTTAGGGTCGAGTTGAAATTTGCGAACCGCAGCTAAATGATCCTGATAGTTGGTTGTAAATTCGTGGGTCCCGTCATTGTGGGATACAAAGTAGAGAAAATTACTTGTTGTTGGATACAATGCTGCATGAATCGATTCTTTGCCGGGATTCGCAATGGGGCCGATCGGTAATCCAGGAATTTGGTAAGTATTGTATTCGGTCTTTTCAAGTAGGTCGGCCTTTTGCAAGTTGCCATGGTATCGCTTCCAGATTCCATAAATGGTGGTTGGGTCGCTCTGAAGCCTCATTTTCTTGTGCATGCGGTTGTAGAAAACTGAACTGATCAGAGGGCGTTCTTCGGGCGCGCCCGTTTCCTTCTCAATCATAGAAGCTAGAGTAATGATTTTGTTCAAGGGGAGGTTCAAGGTTTTAGCTCGGGATTCTAGTTTTGCGTTCCAAATCTCGAAAAAGCGATGAACCATTTGTCTGGCAATGTCTTGTTTGCTGAGGGTGCGATTGAAATAGTAGGTATCGGGAAATAAAAATCCCTCCAGACTGGCTGGGGTGTGTTCCTTAAACTGGGGAAATGAAGCGATGAATTGTGAGTCGAAGCAAAGTTGTGTGAACTCATCTTTTGTGGTGATCAGCTTTTGGTCTGCGAGGTTTTGGGCAATCTCGTAAAGGTTTTCACCCTCACGTACTGTAATCGTATAAGCTAATCTGATTCCCGAGGTGAGTTGTGTG
>CAINWE010000057.1 GCA_903854365.1 Oligoflexia bacterium | reverse complement strand
GATCGAAATAAGCCGCAGCAGCTCGAGGCTTATATGAAAGAAGTTTTAGACAAAGGGGGCAAGCTCTGTAATCCAGAAAGAGGCGGGCGGACGGTGGGTTCGCTTTTTTTCCCGGCTGTTTTGAGTGGTGTGCCCCTGGATAGCAAGCTCGCTTTGGAGGAGCAATTTGGGCCACTGGTTCCGATTGTGGAATTCGAATCGATCGAGGAAGTTGAAGACTACGTCCTCCATTCGCAATACGGGATGCAAGCGAGTGTTTTTGGAAAGGAGCCCAAAATGGTGGGGGGACTGGTTGATTTTCTCTCTAATCAGGTGTGTCGGATTAATCTCAACTCGCAATGTCAGCGTGGGCCTGATGTTTTTCCTTTTACCGGACGAAAAAATTCGGCAGAAGGGACTCTCAGTGTTTCAGACGCGCTGAGGGCTTTCAGTATTCGGTCGATGGTGGCGGCTAAACAAGATGCAATGGGTAAGAGTGTGATCCAAGGTGTGCTTGACGGGGATACCTCCCATTTTCTGACGACTAATATTGTGCTTTAACGCAGGAAGCTTTAGTCTGGGCAAGAGAGCCCGCAATAAAAAGGAGAATTCTATGTACAATGCTGAATATTTTAAAAAAGTGGCGATCACCGTTTCTGGCGCTCTCATTGCAGTGCCTGCTTTTGCGACAGGCTATTATATGCTGTATCTCCTCGTCACCGCAGTCGGGAATCATTAGAACGTCTGGCTGAAGCCAGTAGGGTAGTTGTTTAAGCCTATTCTTCGTCGGATCTCTAGCCCCCTGCTTTTTGGAGGCAAAATGATCGATTGGGGTGGGCTTTCTCACGGTGTGGCTATCCGACGGCTACAAGAGGAGGGATTTAATGAACTCCCTCTGTCAAAGTCTAAAAATCTCGGAAATTTTTTAATTGAATTGATTCGAGAACCCATGACGTTTTTGCTCATGGGTTGCGGGCTTGTGTATTTGATAATCGGTGATCCTCGAGAGGCGTTCAGTCTGTTGGGGTTTCTGTGTCTGATGATTGTTCTGACTGCAACTCAAGCGAGTAAAGCTGAGCGAGCCCTTGGTGCGCTGCGAGATCTGTCTAGTCCGCGGGCGTTAGTGATTCGTGAGGGGAGGCGCAAAAGAATTCCAGGTCGAGAAGTCGTGCGTGGCGACTGGGTAGTCGTTCAAGAGGGGGACCGAGTGCCTGCGGATGGGCGCCTCATTCAAGGAGAGGTCGTGCGGGTTGACGAATCTCTTTTGACTGGGGAGTCTAGTTCGGTTGAAAAAAAATTTGGAGCACCTGAAGTTCGGGATTCTCAGCTGTTTGCATCCACACTCGTGGTTTATGGCCAAGGGGTCATGGAGGTGACCGCAACTGGTGCTAAAACAGAGATTGGGAAAATAGGCAAGCTGATGCAATCTCCGGTTCGAGAGCAGACTCATCTCGAACGTCAAATATCGAGGTGGGTGAGGATTTTTGCGCGGATTGCAGCGACTCTTTGTGGGCTCTTGGTCTTGGCGTATGGGCTGACGCGTGGGAATTGGCTCAGCGGATTGTTGGCAGGTCTCACTTTAGCAATGGCGATTTTACCCAATGAACTGCCCGCGGTACTCACTATTTTTTTAGCATTGGGAGCTTGGAGAATGTCCAAGCGACGGGTTCTGACTCGGAAAATGTCAGCGATCGAGGATCTGGGCGCTGCTACCGTTCTGTGCGTTGATAAGACAGGTACTTTGACTCAGAATCGAATGGTGGTTCAGAAGCTCTATGCAGATGATACCTTTTATGAAGTGAGAAACGCAGGATTGAATTTCTTGCCCGAGCAATTTCATGAAGTGCTTGAGTTTGGCATTCTAGCCAGTCGACCCGATCCATTTGATCCAATCGAGCAGGCAGTACAGAGTGCGGGCGCACGGTTGTTGAGTGGTACGGAGCACCTCCATTCGGATTGGACTCTGCAAAAAGAATATCCACTGACAGCCGAATTGATGTCTATCTCCTATGTTTGGAAGTCCCAGCGCCCAGGTGAGTGGGTGGTGGGGGCAAAAGGGGCTCCAGAAGCAGTGATGGATCTCTGTCACTTGCCGTCTGATCAAAGTACGGCCTTAGCTCGAGTGGTCCAGGATTTGGCCAATCAAGGGTTACGGGTTTTGGGTGTCGCTAAAGCCCATTTGCGTCAAAGCGAGTTGCCAACAAAACAACATGATTTTGACTTTGAGTGGGTTGGGTTGGTTGGCCTAGTGGATCCGATTCGGCCAGGAGTGCATGACGCGATCCAGGAATGCCAGATGGCAGGAGTGAGGGTAATGATGATGACTGGAGATCACCCTGAGACGGCGCATTGGATTGGTCGCCAAATTGGATTGTCGATTGGAGCGGAAGTGTTGACGGGGCAAGAGTTGGGCAGTTTCACTGAACAGGAACTTCGGGAGGTAGTCAAAACACACTGTATTTTTTCCCGTGTGCTTCCTGATCAAAAGCTTAAGCTTGTGGAGGCGCTAAAAAAAAACGGTGAAGTGGTAGCGATGACCGGAGACGGTGTAAACGATGCCCCAGCTCTTCGAGGTGCTCAGATCGGAATTGCGATGGGCCGTCGTGGCACAGATGTCGCCAGAGAAGCGGCATCCCTGGTTCTGCTTGATGATGATTTTACATCCATCGTAGATGCCATCCGAATGGGGAGGCGAATTGACCTTAACCTTCAATCTGCTTTTACCTACTTAATTGCTGTTCATATTCCTATTGCGGGGATGTCAGTATTGCCCGTGTTTCTGGGTCTACCTTTAGTGCTATTACCCATTCATATCGCCTTTTTGCACCTCATGATCGAGCCAGTCTGCTCGATCGTATTTGAGGCGGGGTCAACTCAGCCTGACTTGATGAAGCGATTACCTAGGGGCCCGGGCCATTCTTTTCTCTCCCATGAAGTCGTTTTCCCTGCGGTTGTTCAAGGAGTGGGCATTTTAGTCTCTCTCCTGGTCATGTATCTCTTGTCGCTTTTCGGAGGGCGAGGCGAGGCAGACGCAAGAACTCTGAGTTTTACGTCGCTCGTTGTATCGCATTTGGCTTTGATGGTCATTAACCTGACCACGACACCTAGAGTTGCTTTAAAAAATAAGTGGATCGTGGGGATTTTGGTCGGGGCCTTGATTTTTCTGTGTCTGGCCATTTATCAACCGGCCTTAAGAGGAGTCTTTAAATTCTCAACGCTTCATGCTTTGGATTGGGTCATTTGCTTGGGAGTGGGAGGGTTGGGTGTAATTTGGCTAGGAGCTTTGAGGCGTTTTGCCCAGGTCGGCTACTGAGAATTTGCATTTTTGGAGGATTTTCGGTAAAGATCCAGCTCTCATCGCTATCGTGTGCCCGTAGCTCAGTTGGATAGAGCGTCAGCCTCCGGAGCTGAAGGTCGGAGGTTCGACTCCTCTCGGGCACGCCATTTAAATCAAAGACTTACGCTGCCAGATCGAATTCGCTCGGCTCTTCCCCATTTAGT
>CAINWE010000056.1 GCA_903854365.1 Oligoflexia bacterium | reverse complement strand
TATTTTCATTTGTATTCCTTGTTTTTCCTCACTGCTGAATTCATGTCTGCTAGTGCGGTAACCAGGGAGAGCTCAAGCGGGGTCCAGTCGTTGATCAGATGCACTGGCATAGGATCTCCACGCTGCGTGATATCCTCCCAATTGTGAACCGTGCAGCCGACTGAGGTTGAGGAGATGATCTTGTCCCTTACGTCGTCTAAGATTCCATCGACGCCAGGACTCCGAGAGAATTTGACTGTAGCCCTACCCTCTTTTTTCGCTGGATCTACATAGGCTGAACACACCACACCCAGGACTGAATCTAAAGCATCCTGGCTATGGGAGTTCAGAAGCGGGGCTCGGCCTGAATTGAGCCGATCGAGCCTGACCGCTGAGGGATCGAACGACAAGACCTCCAGATACTGCTGTCCGTTTTCATCCTTCCTAACCACCCCTGCACCCTTCGTCCAACAGAGTTCAACAGTTCTGGCTTTTTCGTCGCCTTCTTTTGCATTGTCTGACTCATCGTCTTCGTCGTCTTTTTCGCCGTCACGTTTTGCCCTTACTTTCATTTTGCTTTTGCTCCTGATTTCGGTTCGTTCGCTTTCGCAGCAAGTGCGTTTCTGGGGTCGGAATCAAGTTTTAACGCCAGCTTTTCGAGTAAATTGAAGTCTTCGGCCAGTTGCTCTAGGTGTGCCTGTGAGTCTTCGCCCATCTCAGAAAGAGTGCAGCTGAGGGTATAAATTCCACCAAGAATGCCCTGAACGATGGCCTGTAGCTCTTTAGATGGGTCAATCAGTTCACGGCGAGGCGCCCTCCAAGTAACCGTTACATCTGAGGTATCCACGCCTTGGATCTCCAGGGCTCGCGTGAATAGACGCCAAATTGGTTCACAGAATTGAGGGATCATGAGTTGCCAGCGCCAGAGTTCAAGATTGCGCTGAAACTCTAGGAACCCCAGCCTCCCCGATGAGTAATTGACCGTGGAGAGATCCCCAGTCAGGACTTCATAATTAAGTCCTAATGCCACACTGATCGCCCTTAAAACACGACTGCAAGAGTCCCCGTAACCCTCTAAAGGAGGGGGCGAGGCGAATGATACGTCTTCTGAACCAACCCAGGCTCTAGCTTCTCCACTTCTGCATGAGCTTGGAGTTTGAGTGGATCAAAACCTGCGTCCATATACCGAATGAAAACAGCATAACAGGCAGAGAGTTTTTGCTTAAGGAGCTGCGCGTCTTCAAAATCGCCTAAGTCCTTCAGTGCGATTAAGACAGGAGCGAGCCATGAGACGCCGCGCACTTGGCCGGGCCTATCACATTTGTAAGAATGCAAGATTTCATCGGCTGACACTCGCTCAGAGACGGCGCTGTATGAGCTGAGTTTAACGAACCCGCCTGGGTGTTCTCTGAATAACCCACAGGCA
Organism: Oligoflexia bacterium; assembly: GCA_903854365.1. GTDB lineage: Bacteria > Bdellovibrionota > UBA1018 > UBA1018 > UBA1018 > CAINWE01. Next base: position 8,103 of record CAINWE010000056.1, on the reverse strand, counting down.
ATCCGCTTACCCCTTGAATCATCCTCGATTCCTTGGATCACGTAGCCGCCCTCGGTGCGGGATTCCTTGAAAGAGTCGAGAAAATCAGGCTCTAGGATCTGGATTGCATAAGGGATCTTACCCTTGGCCTTTTGAATCTTAACTCAACACTCGCCACTCTCGACAATCGTCCGCATGGCAAGTCCCATGAGTGAGTTGATGTCGTGCCGCCCTTCGTGGTCAATCGCGGTAGAGTTGGCCCACTCGCCCCAAAGCGCCTCAATCTTCTTACGCTTGCCATCGTTCTGGCACCTAATCTGAGGGACAATACCAGCCCCCTCGGTGTTATTGACAATGACGTTAACAGCTCGGGAGGCATGGGGATTATTACGGACTAAATCACGGGCACGGTCACGGAGGGGGAATTTAGATATCTTCGTTTCAACGTTGGCTGAGGTTCGCGGAGTGTACCGATTCTTGAGACGGGGAGAATAGGATGCGCCATCATAACTTCGCTTTGAGAATGAGTCTAACGTCTGACTCAGCAGCCGCGCCTTTTTACGTTCAACTAGAGTCCTGGGGCTGAAATAGCCTATTATTCGATCACTCAGGGTTTCCATTACAACCCCTTCGAGAAGGTTGCAGGCACCCTCGACACTCGCTTCTCGAGGGTCTTGATCATGTAATTGAGGAGCCGAATCATCTCATTCATCGACCCGTACGTGACAGACCTATCGCCGTAGCTCACCGTCCTGATGCCTTTGCTCAGTGCTTCTTTGAGTGCTTGGATTTGCTCGTCTGTATAGGTGGAGTAATCGCCCATCAATGGTGTGTTACATATGTTTTGTTGTGGAATGTAGTGCGATTAACGCCGAATTTTAGGAGCAACCAGCCGTATTTTAGAGGTAAAAATCCTGATTGACAATGATATCATTTATGATATCATTGTATATATGAGCAAGACCGAAAAACTCATCGCAAATTTAAAGACAGGCAACATCGACGCAATAGAGCTAAGGTCACTACTCAAAAAGTTAAACTGGTCTCTTGATCACACAACGGGAAGTCACGAGGTTTGGTTCAAAGATGGTGCCCGCTTTGTACTCGCTACTCATGGGAAAGACCTGAAGTTTTACCAGATCAAACAAGCCCAGAAGGTACTATTGTAGGAGATATCTATGGAAAAGAAGTCGCCAAAAAAGCCCAAATACAAATATCAAATCATGATTCACTGGAGCCCTGAAGACTCTGCCTATCTTGCCATCGTACCAGAACTAGAAGGCTGCATCACTCACGGAGAAACTCAAAAAGAGGCCCTAGAGATGGCTGAGGATGCGATTGAGGCATATATTGAAAGTCTCAAAAAGCACGGAGAAGAGATCCCACAACCCCTGGCTGAGAAGTCGTTCTCGGGAAATATCCCGCTTAGAGTCGAGCCAGCACTTCACAGAAAGCTGGCAATTGAAGCAAGCTTTAAGAAGAAGAGTCTGAATAAACTGATTACTGAGAAATTGAAAGCGAGCTAGGTTTTGAAATCTAAGAAGACTAATAAAAAACCACGGACGAAGTCCTTGACGGAACACGTACCGTTCGCAAGTCGTGAGCTTAAAAACTCTAAACTCGTCAGTGAAGCTCTTCTGGAGTGCATTCGCACGGGGGATCTTGAGTCATTCCGTGACGTCCTCACTTCATACCTCATGACCGCAAACAAAGCCGCCTTAGCTAAGAAAGCGGGACTAGGTAGACGAACTCTGTATGACATCCTTGATCCAAAAAAGAAGTTCAACCCAGAGCTTTCAACCGTTTCAGCGGTGATCCGGGCGTTAGCTGCATAATCGGTTTCATAAGTCTTTCAACCGCAATTCCTTCTCAATCGCATCCCAATACTGATCCTGGTAGCGGTAGACGCCGATCGCATTGAGTGCAGCCATGCACATAATACGGCAGTCCAACCTGGAGTTGCCCCCGTTTAGACGGACACTTCGTTGGTTGAATTGACTGCCCCCCGGTACTCCAGAGGCGACCTCATCTGCAAGCTCGAATGTGGGTGATTGCGATTGTAGTCGGCAATCCATTCGGGCAGACGGCGCAGCACCGAGTCCGCCGTCCAAAGTTCATTCACGTACACGTAATCGCGTTTAAACAGCTTTACGAACGCCTCTGCCATTCCGTTACTCTCCGGGCTGTACGCAGGGGTCGTTCTCAAGTCAAAACCCCAGGCGTCGCCGTAGGAAACGGTTTCGATCGCCTTGTCCTGCGGTCCCTGATCCGAAAGCCACTGGATCGGATACGGGAGTTTCTCGATGAACTCACCATATCGATGAGTCACCGTCTGATCCATCAGTCGAATGATGTCGCCATGAAACAACGGGCGATTCTCAGCCACGTAACTCATGACTTCGCGATCGTGGCAGTCCAGTGAGAACGCCATGAAGACCTGCTCACCGTTCCAGCATCGAATTTCCAGGATGTCACTGCAGTAGCGAACGTTGGACTTGATCGTCATGACCTGGCCCAAATGCGGCCGTTTTGGCCTGGGACTGACTGATTTTTGAAGTAATAGACCGTTGATCTTCATGACTCTTAGCACCCGCTTTTCATTCCATGGGTCGAGAAGCCTGAGCTTGCGATCACGGTTGATGAGCGCGGTCACGCGAGGATAACCGTAGGTGCCTCGGTTTTTTGTTACTTCGAGAACTGACTTCAATACCTTGGGATCGTCCTGTCGCAGGTAGCGAGAGGGCCGGGCCTTGGGACTGGCGCACTGCTTCGAACGCGATACCTCCAGGACCCGGCAGACTCGTGCGAGCTTGAATTTGTCTCGGCGAATTACTTCCCGGGCGAGATCCACTTTGTTTTAGAAGCGATATCGACCGCCTCTTTGAGGATGTCGCGATCGACGGTCATGTTCACGAGCGAGCGCCGGAGGTTTTTGATTTCCTCCAAGGCCTTCTTGTACTCGGCAACCGGAACCATCTCTTCGCTCTTGGTCGACTCACGTCCCTGGCCAAGTACGGCACGCTCTTCGACCTTCTTCCAGTTCAGGATGTTCTGGATGGGCATCTCGTACTTGCGCCCCAGCTCATGGGGTGTGGCCCCGCCGCGAAGCTCAGCGAGGACTTTCTTTTTGAATTCAGTAGGGTAAATCCGCTTACCCCCGGCGTTGACTTGAAACTGCATGACGAACTCCCTCTAACACAGAGAAAGTGTCCTGTCGAATTGGGGAGAACTCCAACATGGGATACCAAAAAAATAGAGCTGATCATGAACAGCGATTTATCCCGCAGTTTTTGCCCCATCTCGCAGGATACTTTTGGGCTTCGTCAGAGGATAAGCAAGACCCCACAGGTACACCTCTGTAATCGTGGGTTACACCGGCGGCACTCATGAGATTCCGAGCGATTCCCAATTCTCGCTCCGGTGCGCCTGTAGATCTCCCTAGATTGGATTAAAATCAGCTCTCGAGTCGCATGGCACAGAAGAAGCCGACAATTTTTAAATTATAATTATTAAAACCTCCGAGACCTGAGTTCCTGGACAAAATCGACAAACGGCAACACCTCAATGCCAACCCTCTTTGCTGAGCTTATCCTTGCCCAAGTAAACTAAAATTTTGCGCCGCAGGCGCGGCAGCTCTGAAATAGCCTGAAGCCCCAAGAAATGCTCCGGCCTGAGACGCTATGTCGCTTTGACCTCGATGGCCATTCGATCTCTTCCCTTCTGCAGTAAAAAGTCCACTTCCGTCAACTTCGACTCTGCGGGCGCCCAATAACTGATCTCATCAATCTCATGGAACGCATCCCGCTGAAAACACAGAAGCATGTAGACGAAACCCTCAAAAAGAGACCCTAACTCTTCCTGACTCGGAGGAAACAACTCTTTTTTCATTGCCCGCACCAGCCCAGGATCTATCCAGTAAAACTTCGGGTGCTTTTTCTCGCGCACTCGAAGTTGAGACTCAAAGGCGAGGAGTCGATGGGCCAACAAAGTATCTTCTAGAATCTCAAAAAAACGAGTCGCGGTGGGGCGGCTAATCTCAGCATCACGAGCCACATTGGAGATATTGAGTACTTGTCCGTGAAAAAGCGCTGAAATGGGCAAAAAACGACTAAATCCACCCAGATTTCGAACGATGGCCTCAGCTTGAATTTCTTCTTTCAAGTACATTTGAACGTAGCTCAACAGCGTATCCTTTGGATCTGCCGCCTGAATCACCAAGGGCAGAGTTCCAAATTGAAGGGCCCTCGGAGGATCAAAAGCCGTACCCTTTTCCATGGGGGTGAGCGGAAAAAAATACCGACGTACAGCGCGGCCGGCCAGGAGATTCACCCCGGCCCGCTTCAACTTTCGTGCACTCGATCCGGTCAGGGCAAATTTAAACTTTTTATCCTCAATCAACCGGTGAACTTCATTAAGCAAATTGGGAAGTCTTTGGATTTCATCCACAGTGACCCAAGAACCGTCGGGATAAACTGAAAGTTCTTCATAAAACCGGTGCGGCGAATGAAGTAAGGACTGATATTTACCTTCGTCCAGTAAATTAATACTCGGTACAGCTCCAAAATGGGCGCGCAACCAGGTCGTTTTTCCAGTTCCCCTAGGGCCTAATAAAAAAAACGATCCCCGCGGAGGCGATAACAAGCGCTTAAACACCGCTGCGCTCTCTTTTGATTTTGCCATATCTGCCCACCTTGTCATCATTCTACGCCGTAAAATGATGGCATAAAACCCATTTTTGATTCAAACCGGGAGCAGACGTCCGAGCACGCTCTCTTCGGAGCCCTTCGTCAAATGGTCTTAATCTGTAGGTCGCTTTTCCTTAGGCGGACCTGAGCGCACTTTACGCATAGTCATTTCCCATTCTCAAACACGGTCTGGCCGATTCAAACGCACTCGTCAGGACTGAGGAGATATTTTAGCAAGTAGATATCTCCGTAAAAAATAGGGCTGTCGGAGTTGATGCCGTACTGATTTCCGGTTCGTGTGTGTCTGCGCGTGACGTTGGACGCTGTTAGTTTTCTAGCGGTCGGTTTATGCCCTAGCGGGGAATAGCACTTCTCCGAGCACAATTTGAGGTAAACGTCAAAGGGTATGGAGCGCTTAACCGTCCCCATCCAATGCCTGAGCACTGTTGCCTGCAACGGGGGGTCATCCAAGCAGGCCTCGAGCTTTGAGAATTCGTCCCCATGGCAAGGGTCGAATTTAGGGGCCGTTTTGTATGAGCTCATCGAGTCGGCAGCGCACGCTGCGAGGTAGACGTTGAGCCTCATCTTGAGATGGTCGGACGTGTAACGCTGGGGAATGTAGCACTCCCTCCGCGGCTTTTTCATTTCTGCTTTTTTGTAACACTCATATTCGTCGAAATACCGCAGATACGCTTCCTGAATTACGAGAATCATGGGCTTGTCTGTGTTGAGGTCTCCGCAAAGGGTACAAAACCGTCCAACATTTCACCTCAATATCTTCAACCAAACCCAGAGCGTCGCCGGGTCCCTAAAACGGTCGTGCTCGTATCGGAAGCCGGAGAGTGAACTAAGAAGCTTTCTTTGCCTTCAGAATCGCCCGCACCAACTCGTCCGAATCCACTGGCTTTGCGATGTGATCCTGAAACCCCGCAGCCAAAGCCATCTGCCGTGTCTGCGAGTCAGCATAGGCGGTTAACGCCACGGCAGGGGTATCCCCGCCTTTTTCGTGGCTTCGCTTTCTAATCTTGCGGATCAGGCTGTAGCCATCTTCATTTGGCATTGCAATATCACTCACAATCACATCAGGCGCAGATTTTTCAAATTCAGCGATCGCTTCTGGCACGGACGAAGCCAGTCTGATTTGAGCCCCAAAAATCGTAAGTATTTCCCTGATTGAGTTCAGCGTACCGATCTCGTCATCCACTAAAAGAACCCGAACCCCCGACAGATCGAGCATCCGCTCAACATCTTCTGTGCTCATGGCCTGCGTAGGTTTCCCGTTCCTAAAATAACGAGAAACTCCGCTCAGCGGGAGGGTGACCGTAAAGGTTGAACCCTTACCTTCCCCTTCACTCTCTGCCTCGACCGTTCCATCATGGAGTTTCACCAAGCTATGCACAAGGGCTAAGCCAAGACCCATACCTCCATGCACACGTGTGCTCGAAGAATCAGCCTGTGAAAACTGTTCGAATAAATGAGGCAGAAACTGGGGAGAAATCCCTTTACCCGTATCCCGGACCCGAAGTTGCGCCCGAGGTCCTGAGGAACCTTCGCAAACTACGAGCGTCACGTCGATACTACCGCCAGACGGCGTGAATTTGATCGAATTTGAAAGCAGATTCCAAACAACCTGCTTAAGCCGCGTAGCATCCCCCGACACGAAAATAGGTACCGACCCCAGGTGCTCGGTGATACGGAGTGCTTTTTTATCAGCGACGGCCTTAACGGTGGCGACTGCCTTCCTGACCACCTCGTTCAGGTCTGTGTCCTCAAAATCGAGTGCAATCTTGCCAACGCCAATTCTGGAAATATCCAGAAGATCGCTAATCAATTGATTCTGAGCATGGGCAGCTTCTTCAATGGTTTGAAGGCCGGTTCCAAACTTTGAAGGGTCGAGTCTTCCGCTCTTGAGTATTTGCGCCCAGCTTAAAATCGCCGTCAGCGGGGTACGCAGCTCATGTGACAATGTTGCGAGAAATATGTCCTTTGTCCGATTTGCCCTCTCGGCTGAATCCTTTGCATCTTGCAATACCTTTTCAATGCGTTTGCGCTCGGTAATATCGGTAGATATTCCACAAACTCCATAGGGTACGCCTGTTTCATTTCGGAGCGGAAACTTGGTATTCAAAAAGACATGATGACCATCCTTAAGATCGACTATTTCCTCGAAGGTGATAGGTCTTTTGCTTTGTAGGACTGATAAATCATTATCACGATAGTTCTTTGCTATATCGCTGGGAAATAGGTCGAAATCAGTTCTACCCTGAGTTTGAATATTAGTAATTCCAAGCATCGTTTCAAGGCTCTTGTTAATCAAAAGAAATCGGCCTTCAAGGTCTTTAATGAAGATGGGGTCAGGAGAGTTGTCGATTAGATCTTTTAAGGTTTTTTGACTTTCATATAGGGCGTGCTCAGCGCGCTTCCGCTCGGTGATGTCCTCTGAAAAGATGATGATGCCGCCCACGGTCCCACCAATTCGATACCAAGGGCGAACCTCCCACCGAAGCCAATCTACTGTATGGTCTGTGCGGACGAAGGGCTCTTCATCATTTTTTTCTACAGCCCCGGCAAGGCATCGCTGATGAATGACTTTCCACCGTTCCGGAATGTCAGGAAAAATATCGTAATGGCTCTTTCCGTATAGTTGGTCTACCTTCAGCTTGTAATCCGAAATCCAGCGAGCACTGGCTTTAACATACCTCATCTCGGTGTCTAGCATACAGATTGCGAAGGGACTTGTTTCAACGAACTGCTGCAAGAGCCCCTCAGCTTCTTGCTTCGCCCGTTCAACCTCTTGCTTCGCCCGATCAGCTTCTTGCTTCGCCCGATCAACTTCTTGCTTCGCTAAAAGAACACGACTCAACGATGACCGATAAGACAGAACCACAATGCTCACAAAGACTTCGATCATCATGAGCGGTAGGAACTGAAAGAGGGCTTCTGAGGTACCCAGGACAGCTCCAATAGGAGGGATAAAAAAGTAATCCGCTACTAACCCGAGCAACACCGTGAAAACAAGGCCTAGAACAAGTTCGCCATATACGGTGATCACGATCGACCCAAACGCTAGGACCGATTGTAGGAAAAGATGAAATCTTGAATGAAAGAGAGCCACCGTTGCGAGGCAAGCGGCTGCTATCAGGGTTGAAACGACGACACGGTTTACAAGCGACCGCTTCGTTTCAAAAAAGCGCGGCAGTCCGCTCGTGATCTGGGGTGTAAACTTATTTAAAGCCACGCGCCTCCACACAAACATTCTCGTTGCCAAAAAAGGAAATTTCTCATGGACTTTAGGTCCTACCTTCACGCGGGCAAGCGGGCACGCCCCATAAAGACTTACTCCCGCTAAAGTGCAAGCGGAAAACCATATCCAGCGATAGTACCTGCCAGTTCTGCCTTTATTCTTAGTTTTGGATTGTGTTTTGCGCGGTAACCCTAC
>CAINWE010000055.1 GCA_903854365.1 Oligoflexia bacterium | reverse complement strand
CCAAGTTCGTCCCCCTCACAGACCTCAAAACCCAAGGTTATGGCCAACATCTCTTTCGATTTGCGGCTCACATGAAATGGCAGATCGCCACCTTAGCGGGCGGATGTTTTTGGGGAATGGAAAAGCTTTTTCGGGACCTACCGGGCGTGATCGAAACGCAGGTCGGATACGCGGGTGGAAAAACATCGCAAACCTCTTACGCAGAAGTAAAAAAGGGCACGACAGGCCACGCTGAGGCGCTTCAAATTCTGTTTGACCCTAAAAAGATCCAGTATCAAGACATCGTACTGCGATTTTTTAAGGTGCACGACCCCACCACTCCGAATCGCCAAGGCAATGACATCGGCACTCAGTACCGCTCAGCGATTCTCTTTCACAACTCGGACCAAAAAAGCATCGCTGAACAAGTGAAGCGCCGCGTGGAAGCATCTGGAAAATGGGGCAAACCCATCATCACTGATATCGCTCCTGAGAATTATTTTATTCGCGCAGAGGAATACCATCAAAAATATCTTGAAAAGCATCTGGACGGCTACACTTGCCACTACATTCGAAAAATTGACTTTTAGCCCGTCTTGATTAACCTACGTATCGATGCAACCCGAAATTCGGCGCAACCCGAAACTCGGCGCAATCGGCACCAAAATTGCTCGCACACTGAGTATGAACACAGGATTTAAGCAGTTCCTCATGCGTGGTAACGTCATCGATCTCGCAGTCGCCGTCGTGACTGGAGGAGCCTTTGGTTCGGTCGTTTCATCCCTCGTCAAAGACTTGATTACCCCCCTGATCGCAGCCATTGGGGGACAACCTGACTTTTCAAACCTCTCCTTTCAGCTCCACGGGAGCCGATTCGCGTACGGGGATTTCATCAATTCCATTCTCTCATTTCTCATCATTTCAGCAGTCGTCTATTATCTCATCGTCCTCCCAACTCAGGTTCTCACTGCTCGTAACCCAACACTCACCCCTCCCACTCCAGCTCGTCGACCTTGCCCGGACTGCCTCAGCGAAGTCCCCCTGGGTGCGAGAAAATGCTCCTTTTGCACCTCAGAACTCACGCCCGTCACCAAAATTCGAACAGGCACCTAATTCTAAAAAATACACTCACACTCAGAATCTCACTATGCTAAACCTCAACCATCAATCCATGCCATGATGGCCCCGAAAGAATAGACGATCACCGATAGCATTGAAGGACTCCTATGAAAGGCAACAAGAAACTCGCTGAACGTTCGAACTTTTTGATCGTGGGCATTGGCGCCTCAGCTGGAGGCCTTGAAGCCTTTACAGAGATCATTGCTCAAATTCCAAAAAACTTACCCATCGCGCTCATTTTCGTTCAACATTTAGCGCCCCATCAAAAAAGCTATTCGCTCAAAATATTAGCCCAACACTCTCAACTTCCAATGGTTGAAATTATAAACAAAACTCTCGTCGAACCTGGAAAAATTTACATTGCTCCATCGAGCGCAAGCGTCAAACTCAAAAACGGCACTCTCTACTTGACCCCAAAAAAAACTCCATTGGGTAACTCTCAGTTGATCGACACCTTTTTTGAATCGCTGGCAGAAGATCAAAAGTCACAAGCAATTGCAGTCGTACTATCGGGGCATGTCTCTGATGGCACCTTGGGATTAAAAGCAGTACAAAAACAGAGCGGGCTCACGATCGTGCAAAATCCTGACTCAGCCAAAACCCCAGGAATGCCTTCGCACGCCATCTCGCAGGGAGTCGTCCATCTCGTACTTACGCCTCGCCAGATTGGTGCGAAACTCTCCGAAATTGGACATGACCCACGCCTCATCAAGTCTGCAAAAAAATCTCAGACCACTCCTAAAACCCATTCGCTGTCTGACTCAGACACTCATCTCGAGTCGATTTTCGGGCTACTGAAGAATCAATTTCAAGCCGACTTCTCCCACTACAAGCTCACCACACTGAAGCGTCGCATTGATCGGCGGATGTCCATTCAGAAGAAGGCAACCGAAGCCGAATATGCCGAATTTTTACTCCATCACCCCCAGGAAGTGAAAGCACTTTTCGATGATCTTCTGATCAAGGTGACCGAGTTTTTTCGCGATAAAAAATCTTACACCGCCTTGAAAAAAAAAGTTCTAACAAATCT
>CAINWE010000054.1 GCA_903854365.1 Oligoflexia bacterium | reverse complement strand
CCGCCAAAAAATCTTCAGGCTCCACTCCGTCAGCGTTCTTAGGAACGAGCCAGGACAGCGCACTCAACCTCCGCAGAGAAAGGATCTCAAGCAGGGAAACCCCCAATGACCAGAGATCGCTGGCTCGATCTACATCAAACGTCCGACTCCTCCAGTCCCACCGCAGGGATAAATCATGAGGTAAATTCAGCTGGGCCTTCAACTGACTCCACTTCTCCTGGAGCAGTGCCTCATTCGAGCGATATTTCTTCAACCTAAATTTCTCAACCGCTTCTGGCGCTAAATAATGATAAGTAGTCATCACATGACTTTCTCTACTCAAAATGAGCTGGGTCTCAGCGGCGCCTACCAAATAGGCCGATCCAAAATCTGCGAGAGACACTCTGATCGAATCTCCTCGTCGATGAATCAAGATATTCTGAGGCTTGATGTCCCGATGAACCAACCCATGAGAATGCAAAAAGCGAACTCCTTCTAAGAGTTGCTCTGCAAGCTCGAGCTGCCTTTGCGAAGTCATTTCATCTCGCTTTTCTCGAACTCTCCGCAGCCAGTCATAGGCATCCCCACAATTGTGAAAGGGCGAAATTAACAGAACCCGCCCCGACTCAGGACTCAGACCAGCCCAACTGTAATTCAGCAGACCCACTAAACTTTTTCCCTTGGCCGCCTCCCGAATAGAAAGAGCAATGCCTGCTTCATTGAGAGCCAGCTCATAACTTTCAGCCTCCTCCTCTGAGGAGTGCCTGAAGATCTGGGTCAGCGCATACTCTCGTCTGAGTTTGCCCTCAGTCTCCTGACGACAGTGGACCACTCGGTAAATCGTCTTAAAAGAACCAAACCAAAACTTTCCGGGCTCTTCTCCCACAGCCCACACGCCAGGCTCTGACTGGATAATCTCGGCCGGATCCAGCCGAAAAAACGACCCAAACTCATCAAGAATATAAGCAGCCTCTGCAACGGCTTTCAGGTAATTAAACTCAATCGCCCAACTCTCGTGAATCGGGGTAACTCGACGACTATAGTGATGGGTTAAAAAATCAGTGAAGCTGCTCGAGCCTGCTTGGATCGACAGTGAACTCGCCCAGGCACTCAAATCCCCACGAATAGCTTCGGCAGGGGTATGGGTTTTTTTGGATAACAGATTCAGAATAGAAAGGAAGCTTGCTCCAGGTAAAGTCTCACCGACTGACGGGGAGATTGCGGCAGAGCCCTCATGAGACCCTGCACCCTTCATCGCCCAGGATGACTGCGAACAGAATCCACCCAATAAAATCGCGAAAAACATCAACGTTTTGATCGGGCCCAGAACCCTATCTATGAGCGTTGACTTCATGTCCCGACTGCTCGGAGAGAGCGCACTCACTATCGTGTTCATTTAAAATTCCTTCAATTTCTATTGACTCAGAAACAACGCCTTGGCCTGCTGAGCAGTGCATCGCTCGTCGGGATTCACTCTGAGGAGACATTTCAAGACCGGCAAGATCCGCTCAGCAATCTGCCCTTTCCAAGGACCCCGCTTCAGTTGATCGAGGACTTCATTCACCTCGTACTGTTCGATACCCAAAAAGTCCTCTGGATCCTTCGGGT
>CAINWE010000053.1 GCA_903854365.1 Oligoflexia bacterium | reverse complement strand
TTTTTCTTCTTTGCCCAATCCACTGAACTCAGCTTCATGGATGTGGTCACCTCGAGGAGCGACACGCCAAGTGACCACAGATCACTCGCCTTGTCCGTTTCGAAGACTGAGCGCTGAGAATTCCAGCTCAGCCTCAACGAAGGATGAAGCTTCCTCTCTCTTTTCAAACTGGTCCACTGTTTTTCCAACTCCGAAGAATCGCTCTGGTAGCGTTTCAGCCTAAATTTTTCAATCGCCTCCGGAGCAAGGTAACGATACGTGGTTCGAATATCTTCCTCGCTCAGCAAACTTTCCAACACACTCCGCTGACGAGAGTCATAGGCGGTTCCGAAATCTGCTAAAACAGCATGCAGTCTCTTCCCAACCGGAGAATCCTCAAAACGAAGCAAAATATTTCCAGGCTTCACATCCCGATGAATGATCCCAATCTCATGAAGGAATACAAGTCCATCAATCAGGTCTTCGGTCACCGTCAACTGATTATCCCAAGAGAGTGGTGGACCTCCGGCGGCCCTCACATGGGAGTTTTGTTCATGATAAAATGGTGACAAAAACAAGATCCGCCCAGACTCCGGACTCCGATCGACCCAATCGAAGGATAAAACTCCCGTCGCTGACTTACCCCGGGTGATCTCGCGAATCCGATCAATCACGACCTTCTCGGCCTGGGCGGCGTCATAGCGGTCCAGACCGGGCCCTTTCAAACCCTTCGACACTGTCGCCAACGCATAGATCCTTTGGCTTTGATCATTGGCCAATTGAACTCGGTAGATCGTCTTGTAAGCTCCGGCCCACTTCATCCCTCGATCGGCTCCGAGCTGAAACACACCCCCTGGTAGAACGCTCGTCGAGGCAGGATCCTCACGTACAAAGACAGCGGACTCATCAAAAATAAACATTGCTGCCGCGATGACCTTGAGATTCGTAAACTCCACCTCCCAATCAGACATAGGGCTCACCGCTTCAAAAAAATAAATGTGAGTCAAAAACTCAGCGAAACGCTGGGGGGATATATCGAGCGAAATTGCCCAGGCCGACAACTCTTGATGAAGGACTTCCTTCGGCACAGAAGTCTTCTCAGAAAGCTTCGTGAGCACATGCCCGTAGGCTTGAGCCGCGCTCAAACCATCAGATAAGACAGGCCCATCGGGCTGAGTCAGATAGACATCGATCGCTAAAGAGGCCCGCGAGAGCGCAAAAGACAGACAAAATGCAAAAAACCACACTAAAAGACTGGACCGTTGCAAACCATGGGTGAGGCCCTGACCGATCCCCGTGGGTCGACGGTGACAGACCCAGCCGAGAATTCTGCGCATGACTACTCCTTAGAAATCTTAAAGAAGCTTTGACTGATTTAAGCCCTGCAATCTTGCACCAAACCCACCGAACGTCAATAGTAAGTCTCCAGTAACGTTGCTGTTTTAAACCTCCTTTTACCTGTTTGCACGCTACTGGCATGTTCGAACTAAACTCAAACCCACAAAGTCTTGCCGATCCCCCGGATAGACAATCGTTCGGTAACTCGACTCGGCGCAGGACAAATCGAAAAACCAGCTCCCGCCGCGCGCTACACGCCCATAACTCCCCTGAGGAGTGGTAAAAGGATCTTTCGACATCTTCCAAACATTTCCCAATTCAATCCCAAAGGCGTTTGCCCTTTTTGATCCAATCGGCTGGATCCGCTCCCTCGAGTTTCCTTCGTGAAAAATGTAATCGTCGGCATTTTCGTACCGGATGTCGACCAATGCACCCACCGTAGAATCCCCTGCCAAACCAAATGGAGCAAGACTTCGCCCCGTCACATCTGCGCGAATCATGTACCAAAGCTGCTGATCCGTCGGCAGGTCATAGATGCATCGATAGAGCTGAGTCCTCTCATTCAAACGCTCAAGAAACTCCTGGACTTCGGCAGGTGAACCATCCGCATGCTCCCAAGCGACATCAGTCACCGGGCAATTCGCACAATGATCGACCGAAATGGCCCGATCCGGCATAATTTCATTCCACAATGCCCGAGTTACCGGAGCTCTCGCAGCCTCAAACGAATCCACTGCTTCACTCCCAAGAGGCAAGGAACCCGAAGGGACGACCACAAAACCTCGATAGAATTCTTCGTAGCGCACCCAAGGCAAAATCGAATGGGCTTCTTTTGGAATGGTGTTAAACCCGTTCACGCTCGGCAACCGAGCCCAGGTTAACAAGGTCTCTCGCGCAATCGGAGGGATGTCACGCAACCGAGCAAAAGCTGAAGTGGGACGCTTGGCTTTTTGAAGGCTAAGCTCTTCTCCCATCCGGTCTGGGTGATGCATCGCCCAGACCGGATGAATCCAGCCCAACACCCAGAATGCAATGCCACACGCCCTCACGAGGCTCCTTAAGCCTGTCCAAATCAAACCCACGGGGCTTGATTGCCTTTCGGTGCAAACACCCGTGGCATAACTCAATCCAAACATAGATTGGCTAACCTAGCTGAACCCGGATGAGCTGACTACCTATTTAAAACAAGAACCTTTCGATCCAGTTATTTTTTACTCTTCGCCTTCTTTTTACTAAAGAGAGCCTCTACGGCTTTTTCTCTAAGGCGTCGGTATTTCCCTTCAACCGTCTCACTCACCTTGACCTGAACGTCTGGCTCCACGCCATTATTTTCGATCAACGCACCCAATTCGACTTTACCCTTCTTCACAACTCGTCGAACCATCAAAGATTCCGTCTGGCGAAGAGCCAAGTGGCTGTTCGGGGCTTGGTGGTGGGTCACAACGTTACCACCCGCTCCCATGGTCCGAGCGCCCACGACTTTGGCCATCTGATTATCCTGAAGAATGGCTGCGAAAAGATCACACATCGATGCGCACATTTCATTGACCATGAGCACGATATTCATTTTTTCGTGAAGTTCTTCATTAGGTTGCAATTCAAACGGCACTAATACATCCGCATTCACCGGACTAGACAGTCGCTTACCCTGCTTAGCTTCATCGGTCAATTGTGCCACCATCCGGCGTGCTAGCTCTCGCTCGGCATCCGATGGAGCGCCCAGACTTTCGGTCTCGAACTGATCAATCCACGACTGACTTGTCCGAAACTGAATCGCAGGCATTTCGACTTTCTCGTTAGAAAGAGCCTGAGCCATTTTCATTCCTAACTCAAGAGAACCCCCACCGTTATTCACCAAATCAATCACGACATCGCTCACTCCAAAAAACTCAAGATGCTTTAAGGTATCCTTAAATTCTTCCAAAATTTCTTTTTGATTTCCTTTGGGCGAAAATGAGGGAAGGTACATCGTCGCAACGAGCTTCAAATACCTGCCATCCTGCTCCTGAGAAACGTAGGTCGGAAAGGTGGCATCATCGGAGGTAATCCAGCGAACTTCTTGCGGAATCGCTCTCAGTTTCTTAAATTTACTCAAAGGCGTTTCTACGGCGGCCATCGGGCGCCCATCACCATCCAAAGCGATATTCGACGTCCAGCTCTCCACTTGATTTGGAAGATAGAATGAATCTAAAAATCCATGCAATCCGCGATGAATGGACTGAGGAGAAAACCAAGAGGGACTTTGAAAGGTGCCATCAAAATTGGTAAAACCCACAAAGGACAGAGCTCCGTCCCCTGGATCTTTCAATGCGAAATAGCCAGAAGTGGCCTCCTCTTCATCCTCCAGCGAGGAAGATTTGGATCCACTTTTACTGGCCTCTTTTTGCTCCTTCTTAAAGTCATAAACATCTTTAATAATCCAAGGTACCGTCACCTGGCTCACTTCACCCGCGTCTCCCGGAAGTTCAATCCCAAGCTGATCTTCTAGCTCATCCCGAAGGCGCTTCTTTAACAAGCCCATGAGACCAGTTTTCTGAATCGTTAAAACTGCACTAGTTGAGGATGGGAACTCCTGAGACAACGACACTCTCGTAAACAAGCGATTCATATGATAGGTCAAATTCGCATCCTCATGACCCAAATTTTCAATCCCTACAGCATGTTTCAAAATCCATTCAGACAGGGGTTTTCCATCCAATGCAGTAATTTCATCCCCTTCTTGAATTGGAAAATGCGAGCCTGATTTTTTTAGAGTGGGCAGCACCTCCGTTACGATAAACGAATCACCTTTCCTTTTTCCGGAAAACCCGAGGTAAGCGATTTTAGAGCGATTCGGGTAACCTCCATCGTTCAGCGAACCGGAAGTATGGGCATCTTTGAATTCAGCAATGAATCGTTTCATCACGAGATAAAATTCTTCATTCGTAGTCGTCGCAGTCGCTAGGGCGAGATACTTAGTTTTCAGCTCTTCGTAATTAAATCCATATCGACTGATCTTGTATTCGAGCGGGGCGTAATTTTCATCGAAGATGGCGTACATCCATCTCATGTCAGTCTCTTTTTGTGAGGCGGTCAAAGCCTTGCTCGGAACCGGGTCGCAAGCACTCAGACTCAGTACTGAGAGGCTACAGAAAATACTAAGATATTGCTTCCATCGTTTTAAAGAACACATGAAAAGTCCCCTACTCTGTCAGAAAGAAATAAAATTATTGATGACACACACACTTTTTTCCAGCTTTCTGCTCATGAAAGAAGAAGCCGAGAGTGAAACTATTCAGAGATTAAAACCGGTGTCAAGAAATAGATAACGCATCCAGGCAAATTCCAAAATTCACAAGAATGACCTGGCCTAACTGGGGGCTCACCTACGCCCGGAATAGGCAACTCTCTTTCCGTATCTCCCTTGCCACGGAAATGTTTCTGCCTATTAAAAATTTAAATCCTTTGACTAAAAATTTCAGGTCATTAACCATTGAACTTCTAACACCCAAATACGCTGAACTTTGTCATCGATATTTTAATTTTTTTCCAGGAAGTGCGAAATGAGAAAAAAGCGAAATGAACTTATTTTATCTATTTTTATTCTAATAGGAATATTGAATAGTTGTGCAAGAGCTAATTCACCTACGCGCTTAAACGTTTTCTCCACACCCTCTTGCGCCGCAATCGCACTCCAAAAAAACCACGGCCCCTACCTACTCGACTCCACTCCTGAAGACCAAGCCCGCTTAATACCTCTTTTTGGACATGTCCCTTGGGTCACTCTTATCTCGAAGGACGTCGGACCCGTGGATCAACTCCAAAAATTCGACCTGACGATCGCACTAAAGCATCAGAACTCGACAGACCTCACGGCCCAAATTACAGCCGTCTACGATCCGCAGAGTCCGACCTATCACCACTTTCTCTCCGCCCAGGAGTTTAATTCAAAATTTGGACCCACCGCGAGCCAGCTCGTACTCCTTAAAACCGCCCTCGTTGCTCATGGCTTCGAACTCTTAGACCAAGAATCACGAGGAAGTCTCATCCATACCCGTGGGAGCGCTCAAGCCATTCAAAGCTTTTTTCATACGGAAATTCACAAGTTTAAAGGCCCACACACCGTAAAAACATTCTTCGCACCCATCTATGAGCTCCAAATCCCACTCGACCTGCCGATCGCATCCGTCATCGGACTCAATAGTAACATCCAAGCTGAACATTACTCGATCATTCAACCTACCCACGCTCACAAACGACATCCAAGCTCAGGACTATCCCCTACTCACTTAAAAACTGCCTATTCTATCCCCCCCCAACTCGACTGCACCGGTCAAACTCTTGGCCTCGTTGAACTCGACGGCTATGATGAATCTGACATTCAAGTTTACGAAAACGAATTTCACTTGAACGCAGTACCCTTAGAAAACGTGATCACCGGAAACACCCCCATTGCCTCAAATAGCAGCTCCCCGGAAGTCACCCTCGACCTTGAGCTCATGATTGCAATGTGTCCTCGCGCCTCTAAAATTTTGGTCTACTCAGGTCAAAACTCAGCTCAAGGAATCCTCGACATCTACAATCAAATCGCGCAGGATAATCAGGCCTCTGTAGTGAGCACCTCTTGGGGCCTCCCAGAAACGAACTCACCCCCCGCTCAACTCGAAGCCGAGAATTCAATTTTTCAACAAATGGCCGCCCAAGGCCAGGCGTTTACTGCTGCCTCCGGCGATAGCGGAGCCTACGACACCGCCTCTCAACTCGCAGTCAATGATCCGGCTTCTCAACCTTATGTCTTGGCCATCGGAGGTACCCGACTGACGCTCAACTCAGACCAGTCCTACGCGAATGAAACCACCTGGAATGACACCTCCAGGGGAGCCGCAGGAGGCGGTGGCGTAAGTACGATCTGGCCTCAGCCCCAATGGCAGAAGGGTAGTGCATCACTGCATTCCAAAGGCTCATCGACTCAAAGAAATCTTCCCGACGAGATC
>CAINWE010000052.1 GCA_903854365.1 Oligoflexia bacterium | reverse complement strand
GGTCGGATGGAGTCTATTATCAAACTGCGGGTGCCTCTCAG
This sequence comes from Oligoflexia bacterium, assembly GCA_903854365.1. Classification (GTDB taxonomy): domain Bacteria; phylum Bdellovibrionota; class UBA1018; order UBA1018; family UBA1018; genus CAINWE01. The sequence continues at coordinate 2,291 of CAINWE010000052.1, read as the reverse complement.
CGGATCCTCATTGAAATGTCAAAACCGCCCCAGATTTATTCTGTGGTAGCAGGTCCTCAGCAGGATCTTGATCCGAGGGATTTATCGGATGAAAAATCAGAGTGGCAAAAGTGGCTTCACTGCCAACAAAATCGCAGAATCTTTCCGCTCGATTGGAAGCGGGTAGAGGCTCAGAGTGAGCAGATTCTTCTGGCGCCGGGGAAACGCCCTCTTTAAGGCTGAGCTGAGAAATGTGAACACTCCTGAGAGAAAAAGTGTTGATTCTAACGACGGCCGCCACCACGCGCCAGCGGCGCCACGCAGCCTGAGGCCAGTTTCAAGTTGACTTAAGACGCAAGGAGGAACTCTTCCCCCATAGCCGGATTTGCTGCTGCTGGACCTACAATCCCCAGGACGCCTTCGAGCTCTTGGTGTTGGGCAGTTTCGATGAGGTCGCTGGCTTCCTGCGCTGAACAGCGGTCGGATGGATTGACTCTCAAGAGGCAGCGGATAATTGGAATGAGCTTCTCGGCAATCCAGGGCTTAAACTCCTCGTCTTCGAGACGACTGAGCACATCATCCACGTCGTCTTGTTGGACTGCGAGGTAGTCTTGAGGCTTGCTCGAAGCCTTTTTCCTCTGCGTCCAGTCGGACGCGGTGATTTGGATTCTGGTTACGATCTCCAAGAGTGTCGTCCCTAGAGACCATAGGTCGCTCGACTGATCCGTTTGAAGGTGCGTCCAGGAAGGGTTCCACCTCAACGAAAGTTGGGTGGGGAGAGAAACCTGCTTCTTGAGTTGTAGCCAGTGAGCTTCCAATTGCGCTGGCTGCGTCTGGTAGGAGCGGAGATAGAATTTCTCCACAGCTTCGGGTGCTACATATCTCGTGGTCGTTCTAATGAAGCTCTCGTTGTCTAGTTGGGTTTCGAGGTTTGCTTGCCCTTCTTGGTAAGCAGTTCCAAAGTCAGCGATGACAGCATGGAGGTGAGGTCCCTCTCGGTTGAGGAGAATGTTGTTTGGCTTGATATCTCGATGAGCGATGCGATTGCGATGGAGAAAGGCCAGACCATTGAGGAGCTCTTGGGTGATCGTGATCTGATCTTCCGGCTGGATCGGAGCTGCCAGTGATCTTCGGTAGGCATCGCCACGATTTTTAAACGGCGCTAGGAATAAAATTCTTCCTGATTCGAACTTGTCGTGCACAGCCTCGAATCGTAAGATGCCACTTGAAATTTTTCCTTCGGTTTGAAATCCACTTTCGATAGCCCGAATGATGGCGGCCTCGTTTTGAGCGGCCTCGAAAGCCTCGCGGTCCTTCAGATCCGAGTCTTCCAGTTCTGAGTCAAAGGCCTTAGGGATCGCTAACCTGGGCTGGGGCACTTGACTGAGCGCGTAATCCTTGGGGCTGGAGTCATTTGCAAATTTTACGCGATAGTTGGTTTTGTAGGATCCGGTCCAGGCTCTTGCAGCCTTTGGTCCCAGAATCCAGTCACCCGAGGGGAGCTGTAAAATTTCGAGTGGATCTTGCCGAGTGAAGGCGGCTTCCTCATCGAAGATGAAATAAGCTTGTGCTAAGATTTTCAGACGTTTCAACTCGATATCCCAGTTGTCGTGAGGTTCGTGGTGAGCGAAGTGGTAGTGGTGAGTCAAGAAGGGAGTGAGGGTCGCGAGGGTGAGTCTGAGATGATTTTGCTGGATCCAATCCCCTAGATCCGTATCAATTTTGCTCTTCGGGGTTCGAGTCGCAGTAGAAAGCTTTTGAAGAATTTCTTGGTATGCGCTGTCAGTGAGTAAAAATTCGTGGGAGTCAGAGGTGGCGACCTCATGGCCCCCTTGATGGAGCCGATACCACCAATCACAACCACTACAAAACAGATGATCAACACTGAGCTACCCATCCCCGGATAGACGCTTGTTGCGGGCGCAGCAATCATTCCAGCAAAAGCAGCCAACGCAACTCCGCAGGCAAAGACGACGCGGTAAAGCAAAGTAATATCAATACCTAAACTTTGAGTCATCTCTCGGTTGCTAGTCCCGGCTCGTATCATCATTCCAAGACGAGTGCGTTTGAAGACCAACCACATCCCAACCGCAAGTATCAAACAAACCCCGCTCATGAAAAGTCGGTATAGTGGATAAGTCAAGACCTCGTTCAAGGGAAGTGCAATATCTAAAAACTTTGGAATTTCAACTGAATGTACATCGTCTCCAACAACAATGCTTCTCAGTTCCTCAAATACCAGAATTAGACCGTAAGTCATCAGCACTTGTTGTAGATGTTCACGTTCATATAAAAAACTAAAGAAGGCCCAT
>CAINWE010000051.1 GCA_903854365.1 Oligoflexia bacterium | reverse complement strand
TAAATTAACAATAAAATTCGGGTGCTTTTCAGAGAATTGAGCTTGTCCTTCTTGTTTCCCTCTTAAGGCTAGCTGATCGATTACCTGCCATGCATTCATCCCTGAAGATTTTGGATTTTTAAAAACACTTCCGCAGGATGGATATTCGATCGGCTGAGTCGACTTCCTCCGCTGCAAGGTCGTATCGATCAAAGATCTGACTTTCTCAGGATCTGTTTTTTCTAATCGCCAATCCGCGTTCCAAATCACATAACCAGGTGGCAAGAAAAGATTTTGCCGATATTGAAACTTTAACTCCCCCTCGGTAAACACATGGGGACCCCACTGAGAACCATCCTCTAAGGAATAGGCCTCTACCCTCACCAGACGATCGCTTGTCTCACCCAAGTGAGTTCCTGCATTCATGGTAATCGCCCCGCCCACAGATCCTGGAATCCCAGTCCAAAACTCTAACCCGGTCCAGCCCTCTTGAGCAGTGCGCCGCAGCAAGCTAGAGATCAAGATACTACTTCCCGTTCGAAGCAAAAAAGAATCTGTGTCTTTCGGAGCAGGGACTGCAGAAGTTTCGAGGTTGAGTTGATGGGTCCGAATCACCAGACCACTAAATCCTCGATCTGAGACCAAGAGATTAGAGCCTTTGCCCAAAATAAAATATGAAATTTTACTTTCTTCAATCCCCCGCTTTAACCACTTGAGATCAGCGAGACTCTTTGGCGAAGCAAAGACTTGAGCGGGACCACCAATCTGGTAGTAGGTATACTTTCCCAGCGGCTCATTAAACAGTAGATTACCTGAAAATTCGGTCGCGTAATCCTTAAACCATTGAATCTGATGCGAATTAGAGTGCTGCTTTTTGTCCATCGAAATCAGCCTAAAAGCTTTTCAATTCAGAAATTAAAAGATCTGGCAACTTAGTAATCGAGCCAGCCCCCATACAAACGACTAGATCTCCTGGAGTCATCAGCTCGCTCACTACCTTTTGAGCAGCATGCAGGTCGCCCCCGTGAATCACGGTCTGATGAGGATGTGCTAACTTTTTAATCTCATGAGCCAAAGTCTCCGAATCAACTCCCGGAATGGGGTCCTCTCCCGCCGAATAAATATCGGTCAAAATCACGACATCACTTTGAGAGAACGCTGACAAAAATCCATCTTTGCAATGAAGAGTCCTAGAATACCGATGAGGCTGAAAAACAGAGATGATACGGCCTGGCCAAACACTCTTGGCAGCCGACAAAGTTGCTGCAATTTCTGTTGGATGATGGCCGTAATCATCCACAATCATGCGTTGGGTCTTCGGGTCCTGCCAGCGAATATCAAAACGCCTGCGAACACCGCGAAACTCTCTTAAAGCTTTTTTTACCTTCTCAAGAGGAAGATCGAGCTTATTCGAAACCGCTAAAGTAGCCAAAGCATTCAACACATTGTGCTCTCCTGGCACCGACAAATAAAACTCCCCTAACGACTCTCGCTCTCCCCCCAAATGATTGCGTCGCATCACCTGAAAACGCGATGTCATACCCTCAACTGCCAAATGGGTCGCGTAAAAATCAGAATCTTCTGAAAAACCGTAGGTCAAATACGGTTTAGTTAATCGACTCAAGCAACGCTTCACCCCGGGATCATCACCACATAGCACCGCAAAACCATAGAACGGCAGTTTACCCACAAATCCTATAAACGCCTCCTCAAGGGCTGCAAGGCTGCCAAAATGATCCAGGTGATCATTATCAATATTAGTCACAATCCCATAGGTTGCCGGCAAGTGCAGAAATGATCCGTCACTTTCATCTGCCTCAGCTACAACGAAACGCCCACGACCCAATTTTGCATTGCCACCAAGGGAGTTGACTTTTCCACCAATGACGAGAGTTGGATCAAGCCCCGCCTCTGTTAAAACGCAGGCCAACATCGAGGTCGTTGTAGTTTTTCCATGAGTGCCGGCAACGGCAATTCCAATTTTACCCCGCATCAACTCCCCAAGCATCTCTGCTCGAGGAATAACCGGAATCCGTCGTCGACGAGCTTCCTGAACTTCTGGATTATTGGCCTTCACTGCAGACGAGACCACAACCACATGGGCGCTACCCACATTTTCAGTGCGGTGCCCCACCATCACTCTTGCACCCAAATCCGCCAGCCTCCGGGTGGTTTCCGTCTGAGCCAAGTCCGATCCGCTGACCCGATACCCTTGATTCAAAAAGACTTCGGCAATACCGCTCATGCCAATACCGCCGATCCCCACAAAATGGAGCCAAGTTTCCTCTTTAATATGCATAGAGCCTAGACTTTATCAAAAATGCACCTCTCTGGGTAGAACAGTTCCTTGGACCTCTGCGATTCTCAAAGGGTTCTCAACTCTCCCGCAAGCTGCTCAGCAGCCCCTGGCATCGCAAATTTTTGAACGGCTACTTCTACTCGGCGTAGTTCTTCCTCATTTTGCATTAAACTCAAGACTTGGTCCGCAAACTGCCGCCCGGTCGTAGAATTTTGTGGCAACAAAAACCCCGCTTTACCGTTCACAAAGACCCGTGCATTTTTCTCCTGATGATGATCAGCAGCGGTAGGTAAGGGCACAAAAAAGGCTGCGCGCCCCACGGTTGCAACCTCAGACAACGTAGACGAACCCGCCCGACACACCAAAAGGGATGCCTCGGCATAAGCCTCAGCCATGTGCTCGATAAATTTTTCTACTCGAGCTGGGATTCCATGCTTCTCATAGGCTTGTTTGACTCGCTCAAAATCCTTTTCACCCGTCTGATGAATCCAGCGCACGCGATCTTTCTGATCAGCAAAAAACGGGAGCGCCTCGAGTACGAGGGTATTCATCCCGACGGCACCCTGACTTCCCCCGAAGACAAAGATCGTAAAAGGAGTCCGTTTGGCACTCGGGAGCACCTTCATGGACGAACGAATCGGATTACCCGTTAAAACAACCTTCCGCTTAGGAAATCGCTCCTCCGTTCCTGGAAAAGCTACAAAAATCACGTCAGCCCATTTTCCCAAAATGCGATTCGTAAACCCGGGCACCGAATTTTGCTCTAAAATTGCGATACGACACCTCAAAACTCCGAGGGCTCTAAAAATCGCCGCCACAAGTATAACTGGGCCGGAGGCATACCCGCCCACCCCCAAAACGAAATCGGGCTTCACCCTCATGAGAACTTGGGCTGAAGCCAAAACCGCAATGGGCAATTGAATCAGTGTCCTTAGCTTTCGAGTCAAGTTGACTCGATTCAAAGATCCCAAGCTCAAGAGATGCAATTGATATCCTGCCTTTGGAACCAGACGCTCCTCCATCCCACCCCGAGCCCCCACGAATTCCACTAAGCTTTTGTTTTCAAGGCGAGCGTCTTGCCCCAGAGACCATGCGTCAGCCACAGCTATACCCGCCAAAACATGTCCACCCGTACCCCCTCCAGCTACGATCAATCTTACCGGATCAGACATGAGCCCCTCTCCTCTTGCCCACATTGAGCAAAACGCCTACAACAAACAGATCCACTAACAAGGCAGAGCCACCGTAACTCATAAAAGGCAAAGTTAAGCCTTTTGTAGGAACCAGCCCCAGAGCCACTGAAATATTCACAAAACCCTGAAGCCCGAGAGCTAAGGTAATCCCCGCAGCCAGTAGCATTCCGAAGCGGTCCTCAGTGAGTTTATGACAGTCCGACGCGATTCTTAAGCCACTATAAATAAAATAAAGATAAGCAGCAACGACCCCTACAATTCCAATAAACCCTAATTCCTCGCCGATTACTGAAAAAATAAAATCATTATGAGCCTCGGGCAAGTACAGAAGCTTTTCCTTCCCATTGCCTAAACCCACTCCCCAAATTCGTCCATTGTGCAGTCCCACAAAAGACTGCAAAATTTGAAACCCTTTCCCCCCGGGATCACTCCACGGATCGACAAAAGTCATCAGCCGCATGCGCCTGTAACCCGTGCCAATCGCCAACCAACCGCCCACGGCAGCTCCTGACAACAAAGCGACAGATAAATATTTACTAGGAACACCGGCTAGAAACATAAGGCAAAAAATCACCAGTGTAATAATCACCGTAGTTCCAAAATCAGGCTGCAAAAGCAAAAGTAAAAAAATCGGAAGAGGGGTCACAAAATGGGAGAGGATCCCAGCCGTGATCCTGTCTATGCGCTCATGCTTTCTGTCGAGTTGATGAGCAATGAAAAAGATAACAGCAAATTTAGCAAATTCTCCCGGTTGAAACTGGAAGCCACCCAAATGAATCCACCGCTGAGCTCCTCCGACTTTCATTCCTATGCCAGGCACAAATACTAATACCAAAAGTAGAATCGCGAGCCCTAAACCAGCATAAGCGACCCTTTTCCAAAATTGGTACGGAATGCGATAACCACCCCACAAAGCAACAAAGCCAAAACAAGCATAGACGAGCTGCTTACGAATCAGACTGAAACCATCCCCGGTCTTCTCTTGAGCGTAAATAAAAGACGAGCTATAGACCATGATCAAACCAAAAAGCACCATCCCTAACACGATAAAAAAAAGACCCACAGCATATCCCTGATCACGCGTTTGCACAGAAACAGCAGGGGGCGCACGAAACTGCGGGAAATCCTCGTCATGAATGGCAAGACTAGGCAAGGCAAGATCAGGCCGATTCCGAAGATTGGACTCGTCTTTCGGCGTGGGACCTTCAATCCCTTCAATAGTACTCATTCTTCTACTCCCACGGTTTGAACGAGGAAGCAGCAAATCAAAGCTGTGAAACCAGCTTCCGGAAGTACTCGCCTCTCTCCTCGTAATTTTTAAACATATCGTAACTGGCGCATCCTGGAGAGAGCAAGATAATGTCTCCACTTCTTGATTTCTGGTAGGCTAATAAAACCGCTTCCTCAAAAGTCCCCACCAAGTAAGTCTCCGCAAAATCTCCG
>CAINWE010000050.1 GCA_903854365.1 Oligoflexia bacterium | reverse complement strand
TGACCGCAGCGTTGTCAGCAAAAGCCAGATACGAACAGTGCTTGAAACCTTTCGTGACCGTCTATTCACAGAAATCTTCCCAGGCCGTCGCGTCGTTCCTAAGACTTTGATATTCGCAAAAGATGACAACCATGCAGAAGAAATTGTTACTCAGGTGATGCAGGTGTTCGGTAAAGGAAATGACTTTGCCGCCAAAATTACATATAACGCGAAAGACCCAAAGAAGCTGTTGCAGGATTTCCGTAACTCACCAACTCTTCGTCTTGCAGTTACTGTAGACATGATTGCAACAGGTACAGATGTTAAAGCAATCGAATGCGTCTTCTTCATGCGCGATGTTCGTTCAGGTACTTACTTTGAACAGATGAAGGGCCGCGGCGCCCGCAGCATGGATGATGCTTCCTTTACTTCGCTCACACCTGATGCCACACACAAAGAACGCTTTGTAATTGTGGATGCGGTTGGAGTAACCGAGCATGACTTTGTTGATGCAGCTCCCTTAGAGCGCACAAAGACAGTTCCACTTAAAACTCTTCTTGAGAAAGCTGCAACCTTCACGATAACTGCAGATGAAACTGCTTCTCTTGCATCCCGTCTTGCGCGATTAAGCCGCGAACTAACACCGACAGAGAATGCAGAGCTTACGGCTTTAGCAGGAGCGCCACTGCAGGAAATTACCCAGCAGCTTGTAAAGATTGCAGACCCAGATACATTGGCTGGAGTTATTGAGAATGCACCGCTTGATGCGGAAGGTAAAAAGGATACAAAGAAAGCAATGTCTGATTTCATCGAGCAGATAATCACGCCCATTGCTTCTAACCCGCAACTTCGCCAGCGAATCTTGGAAATACGCCTTTCTCACGACCTTGTATTTGATGAAGGCAGTAAAGATGAACTCCTTGATGCCAGGGGAGTTGTTGATACCTCAAAGGCCAAGAGCCTGGTGGAGTCATGGATTAAATACATTGAAGATAATAAGAACGAAATTACTGCCATCCAGATGCTGTACTCCAAGCCAAAGAATGTGGGCATCACCTATAAGGAAATTAAAGAGCTAGCCGAGCGCATTAGGCGCCCTCACCCAACCTGGACAGTAGATGTCCTCTGGAATGCCTATCTCGCACTTGAACCAACAAAGGTGCGTAAATCTGCTGTTCACACGACGACAGATTTAGTGTCACTGGTCAGGTTTACTCTCGGTCAAATGAACGAACTTGTGCCTTATGCCCAGCTAGTGGAAGAGCGCTACGCAGGATGGCTGCTGCAACAAGAAAACCTAGGAGTGAAATTCACTGACAACCAAAAGTGGTGGCTAGACCGTATTAAAGATGCAATTTCACAGAGTGCGCACTTTGATGTTAAAGACCTAGAGATGTCACCATTTACAGAACGTGGTGGAACCGACGGAGTACTTGCAGAACTTGGTAATTCAGTGACTGACCTCATTGAAAGTATGAACATGGAACTCGCTTCATGACTCAAAGACCTGATTCCTGGAGAGAGGTTTCACTCAGTGAACTCGGGAAATGGGTAACTGGTTCCACGCCAAAGTCCAGTAATCCGCTGAATTTTGGGAATGATATTGATTTTGTAACTCCCTCAGACATTGATTATGGGGGACTTTTGGGAGTGTCAGAACGCAGGATTTCTCATCTAGGGGCCTCTTCGGTTCGATTGGTTAAAGCACCTTCAGTAAACCTTGTTTGCATCGGAACAATTGGCAAGGTGTCCTTAGCAAATAGAGATGTAACTACGAATCAACAGATTAATTCGCTTGAGGTCGACGAGTTGGTGGTGAACCCTAAGTTCGCCATGTGGCTTCTTGCAAGCCCTGAAGTACAAGAAAAGTTTTGGGCAAATGCATCAAGCACAACAGTTGCTATATTGAATAAGGGGAATTTAGAAAAGATAAAAACCTACATTCCACCACTCCCTGAACAACTAAGAATCGTTGAGATTCTTGAAGACAACTTATCGCGGCTAGATTCTGCATTAGCTGATGTTAAACAAGCAAGAATTAAGGCGGCCCAATTTCGCAGGTCACTACTCCAAGCGGGCTTGACTGGATTCTTCAACAATCGACCAAGGGATGAAGTTTCTGGACTTCCCAAGAATTGGAGAATCAAAACTCTTGGCGATGTGGCTGACTGGACTAGTGGCGGCACGCCTTCTTCAAAAGATTCCACGCTATACGGTGGAAATATTCCTTGGATTGTTATCGGAGACCTGACTGAAGGTGTAGTTCTTGAAACTGAAAAAACGATTTCAAAGAAAGGCCTGGACTCTAGCAGCGCTAAGAAATTGCCCGTAGGGACTGTCATGGTTGCTATGTATGGAGCTTCAATCGGAAGAACTGGGGTCATGGGCAAAGAGATGACTACGAATCAAG
>CAINWE010000049.1 GCA_903854365.1 Oligoflexia bacterium | reverse complement strand
CGTGGTGATCCAGGGAGATACGATGCAAATCTCCTTCGGGACGCTCTTGGCTGCTCAGCAATTACCAGAAATTTATTTTCGATTGCACGAAGACTTGTCCGTAGAGCAAAGTCAGGCAATGGTGAGTCGAATTCAGTCTGCCGCAGACAATCTCGGCATCGTCGTTGAAAGGGTGGGGTCAAAGAGTATGGCACGGACTCACTTTTCAGTGGGTTCTCCGGACGTCAGGGGTTGGCCGGATTTACCGTTAGATGCCGATTTCAAAACGGTTCAAGATCATCTTCTCAAATTAATCGAGAAGATTCTTGGACTGGGGTAAAAGCACGTCAACCGACCTGAGTCCTAAACCTCTTTGAGGGCTTGTTCGAGATCTGCCCTCAAATCAGAGACCTCTTCAATTCCGATGCTGACGCGGATTAAGTTGTCGTGAATTCCTAAAATTTTACGCGTTTCCGCTGGGATACTGGCGTGGGTCATGATGGCTGGGTGCTCGATGAGGGATTCCACGCCACCCAAGCTTTCAGCGAGTGAAAAGAGCTGTACGTTCTCTAAGAATCTTCGGGCTGCGGCAAGGTCGCCCTTGAGAAAAAAGGTAATCATGCCGCCAAAGCCGGACATCTGTTTCTTGGCAAGTGCATGCTGCGGATGAGACTCGAGTCCTGGGTAAATCACTCGTTCTACTTTTGGGTGCCCTTCTAGAAAATGCGCGATTTCTTTTGCATTTTTTTCGTGCCGTTCCATTCGTACGTGAAGGGTTTTGAGGCCTCTCATGACGAGGAAACAATCCATGGGTGCGGGGACTGCGCCTACTGCATTTTGCAAAAATTTGAGTTCGGTGTAGACTTGGCTGTTGTTGGTGGCGAGAACTCCGCCTACCACGTCGCTGTGGCCGTTCATGTATTTAGTGACGCTATGGACTACGATGTCTGCTCCCAGTTGCAGAGGCTTTTGGAAATAGGAGCTCATGAAGGTGTTGTCTACAACGGTAAGGACGCCCCGCTTTTTTGCTAGCGATGAGAGCGTCTGAATGTCGAGAATTTTGAGCATGGGATTGGTGGGGGTTTCCATCCACAGGAGTTTTGTGTTGGGTCGGAATGCCTTTTCGGCCTGGTTGAGATCGGCTAGGTCGACGAAGCTAAATTCGATTCCCATCTTCTTGAAGACTTTGTCGAAAATTCTGAAGGTGCCTCCGTAGACATCGTCGCAGGAGATGACGTGGTCTCCGGTCCTAAGGGTGTGCAGAATGGCGTCCGTGGTCGCGAGGCCTGAGGAGAAGGCGAGGGCGTGCTGGGCACCCTCGAGCGCCGCGACGCAGCTTTGGTAGGCGGTGCGAGTTGGGTTGTCCGTCCGGGAATATTCGTAGCCCCGATGTTTTCCAGGTGACTCCTGCACATAGGTGCTCGTTTGGAAAATCGGGGTCATGACCGCGCCTGTGGTTGCTTCAGGGGGTTGTCCAGCGTGAATCGCAAGGGTGCCAAAGCCAGAGTGAGTGGGGGGGGTGTGATTCATTTTAGATGCCTCGATTTCCAAAAAAGGTCAGAAGGTCAATTTTAGTGATGATCGCAATCAGGGTGCTCGGATGATGAGGGTCGTTGACGATTGGGGTTTTGCCAGCGGTGACCAAACGTGAAACTTTTTCGATCGGATCTTCTAGAGTGACGAATTCGACCGAAGGGTCTACCAAGTTTGCGATTTGGGATTGACCTTGGACACGGCCTTCGTAAAGGGCGCTGAGCAATGTGCTTTCTGAAATGAGCCCCTTAATCCAGCCTGCATCATCCTTAACGGGAAGTTGGCTGATGTTGTTCTCTCTCATTCGGTCAATGATTTCAGAAACTTTTTCAGTCTGATTTGCAAGGATTACCGGTTTGAGTTGCGCCTGGGTGGGGCGCAGGAGGTCGGAAACGTAACCCAGCGAGGGTTTTTCTAGGAAGCCTGCTTCGCGCATCCAATCGTCATTAAAGACCTTGGAGAGGTACCGATTGCCGCTGTCAGGAAAAATCACTAAAACGTTTTTGCCCTGGAATAGGTTTTTTTGGTTTCGAATCCACCGAGTGGCACCGACCAGGGCGGAGCCGCTCGAGACTCCGCAGTAAAGTCCTTCTCGAGTGAGGAGTTCTCGAGTCATGAGAAACGATTCCTGGTCTTCTACTTGGACAATGTCGTCCACGACGGAGAAGTCATAGTTTTTGGGGATAAAGTCCTCGCCAATTCCCTCAATTTTATAAGTTTTGGGGGCAGATTTAACCGTGCCATATTTGAAGTAGTCGTAAACGATCGACCCAACAGGGTCGACTCCAATGACTTTGCAGGAGGGTTTATGTTCTTTTAGGTATTTTCCGACCCCGCACAGGGTGCCACCGGTGCCAATTCCGGCAACGAAAACGTCGATGTCGGGCATTTGTCGGAGGATTTCAGGTCCAGTGCTTCGGTAGTGAGCTTCGCGATTTGCGAGGTTGTCGTACTGATTGATGTGCACGGAGTTCGGAGTTTCGCGGGCGAGTCTCCGAGAGACCTGGTAATAGCTTCTGGGGTCATCTGCTTCGACCGCTGTTGGGGTGACGACGACTTTTGCGCCGAAAGCTCTCAGGGCTTGAATTTTTTCTGAGGACATTTTGTCTGGTAAGACGAAGATCGTTTTGTAGCCTTTAATGGCAGCTGCTATCGCTAGGCCTACTCCGGTGTTGCCACTAGTGCACTCGACTACCGTCCCTCCGGGCTGGAGAAGTTTTTTCCGTTCAGCGTCTTCAATGAGGTACCAGCCAATCCGGTCTTTGATGGATCCGCCGGGGTTCATGAACTCTGCCTTTGCAAAAAAATGTGCTTCGCCTCGGCCTGGGGTCTGATTCAACTTCACAATGGGTGTGTTTCCAATAGCTTGGAGAATGTTTTCACAGATCATACTTCTTTCATGAATAGTCCAATCTCGAAAAGAAGAGTAGCGGATAATTCCGGTCACTGGGCAGATCTTTTGGACCGGGAACGAGCAGGTTAACCTTGCTAAAAGCACTGACGTGAGCTATCAAAAAATTTCAGGATTGAACAAGTGACTGGAAACTTTGACTCATCAGCAGTAGTGGAGAGCAGAGTAAAACACATTTAAGTAGGTAAATCATGGTTCGCATCTCTGGGACGCAAAAGAAGCTAGGCATTGTTATTTCCTTGCTCTTCGGACTTCTGACAATCGGGGGATTAGTTTGGGTTTTCCCGTCGGCTTCGAATCAGGGCTATGCTCCTGAGCAACCCATCCCATTCAGTCATAAGCTTCACGCAGGGGATAATAAAATCCAGTGTCTGTATTGTCACTCGAACGCGGATAAATCGCGGCATGCCACGATTCCATCCATGAATGTGTGTTTGAACTGTCATACTGTGGTGAAAACAGACAGTCCTTACATTCAGAAAATTCAGAAAGCGTTCGCTGAGGGTAAGACGATCGAGTGGGTTCGTGTACACGAGCTTCCTGATCATGCGTATTTCCCCCATAAGAGGCATGTTGCGGCAGGCGTTGCGTGTGAAGTTTGTCATGGCGACGTGGCAAAAATGGAACGGGTGGAGCAAAAGGCCCCGCTCACCATGGGCTGGTGCATGGAGTGTCATCGCGGTCAGACTACGCCGCCTGATGTTTTAGCGCGATTCCACCCAAATATGAAAAATCCGAAGGGTCCTGTGGCTCCTGTGAACTGTAATACCTGTCACAATTAACGGTACACAGATCCGGCATCAAGATTTACAGGCTAAGAACTTTTGAAGTTGAAGAGAGATATTATGGATAATCATCACGAAGAACTTGGTAAGGCGAAGTCCGGTGCGGTTGAGCTTGGGGATTCAACATCTTCTCAGGCGAGTGGTTTTGTTCCTCCGAGGCATTGGATTGGTCCGGATGAGCTTCAAGAGAGCTATTGGAAAGATCCTCAAGTTCAAGCGAAGCGATCAGATCGAAGAGCACACGTCTGAACTCCAGTCACTTCAGCTCATCTCGTATGCCGT
>CAINWE010000048.1 GCA_903854365.1 Oligoflexia bacterium | reverse complement strand
CCCGAGGATCTGCGGATTTGCCGTCAGGGTCCAGAAACTTTGGTAAGCCATGCCGCGATGCTGGCACCACTGTCTGATCTCATAATCATAGGAAGTATCCCGATAAAAACGATTTTGAATGACGGCAGGATGAACCCTAGAATTTTCATCCAGTGCCCTCAGCAAATCCAATCGATAGCAATTGCTAATTCCTAGCATTTTCGCCCCACCTTGGGAGCAGATCCCTTCCATCGCCTTCCAAACTTCCATTAACTGACTGAAATCGCTTAGGGGTGAATGCAGGACGAGGGAATCCACGTAGTCTGTTCCCAAGTTTTTTTGAGATGAAGCAAAAGACTGAGCAACTTGAATCCCCAGCGGCGCAGTCGGATCATAGGGAATCTGATTTGGATCTTGACCCGATAACGGCGTAAATTTCGTTTGAATAAACAAATGTTCCCGAGCCACACCATGATCCCGGAGAACTCTCAAGGCTTCTCCTACGCCCGGTTCATGATAGTGCTTAGGCTGTGCAGCAGTATCGACCCCCCGAAAACCAGCAGAAATCGCCTGGACTACGAGCTCGCAGGTCTGCGCTTTTTTCCAAGCGGTGCCATAAATCAGATCAGGCATATTGAATGGTCTGAATTGCTTTAAATTCATAAAACCCCTCTGATCCTCCTGTTGAGGACGTCCCGACGCAGTTTAATCGTCCCAATCATCCAGGAATTTCGGGGCCCGCAGAATCGGGCCACTCTCCTGAGTAACATGATCTTTAGCCTTCGGCCAAGATCGAATATATCGGTCTAAGATCCGATTCAAACGTAGAATTTGCTGCCAATCCTCGATCAGAAGGTCAGCAAAGTGCTCCGAGAAAAGCTCTTTCCTAGCAAACTCCCGGTACACATAGAAAGCCGAAAGCTTCAACCACTCGATTCTTGGGTGGTCCAACGGATAATTTCTCGGCTTAGTTTTTAGAACTCTTTCACGGCCCAGTCCATCTGGGAATTTTTTCTTAAACGCTCGATCCTCGAGAAGCCCCTCGAGCTGCATCGGATCCTGATCAATCCAAGCGCGAATATGCTTGGTCTGATCAGCGCTAGCCATATAGAGCCCACCGGCACTGAAACTGCCTTCTTTTTCAGAAATGTGAAAATACAAGCTTGGGAATCCCTCAAACCGACTTTGAGTCTCTCGAGAAACACCGACGCCCACCCAGTCACGAAACGGCCCGTGAGTCTTTGCCCCTTCAAATCCCCTCAAAATTCTTGCATGATTTCGCTTGGGAAAGCGATAACCGGGAGCCTCCTTCTGCAGAGCCCGCTCGACTTTCTCCATCAACTCCCGCATCGGAACCACTAAAACCTTTTCGTATTCGGCACGATTGCGCTCAAGCCAATCCTTCTTCTTTTGAGTCGATGCTCGGACAATGAAGTCAATACTCGCCTTTGAGAACCGAGAAACAGTTTTCATTCGTTGGATTCCCTCTGAATTACCCGAGCTACTCGTGTACCGCTCTGAATTGCCCCATTCACCGTACCCAGATAGGCGCCGATGCACTCGGCATCACCAGCGAAATAAAGCGCGTCCTCGATCGGAGTAGCATAGGTTTGTGCCGCAGATTTGCCACCGACCTTAACATAGGGATAGACCCCTCGTGAATAAGGATCATGTTTCCAATCCTGGCTATAGAATCCGATCAGGGTCCCTTGAAGTCGATCTTGCGGAATTGAAAATAGCCTCGCTAGGGCCTTCAGACCGAGTTCTTGGATCACCTCAGGGGATTGCGGCTGTCGAAAAATTTCGAGCGGGCCTCCATTCCATCCAACGATTTGATGCTCACCTCGTTTCCACCAGACCCGAAAAAGAGCATCGGGACTGGGATCGAGGATCATTCCAAAATCAGGAAGATGGGGAGCAAAACTCCATGGAGCTGGTTTAAATACGAAATTCATTCTGAGCGCTGTCCCCATTTTAAAGTAAGACAAAGCCCTAATAAAACGATCCGGTAGCGGTGGGTGAAAAACGACTCCGCCTTTTTCCGAAGCATTTTGAAGCACCCCGATCGGCAAAGTAATGACGACCCGCCTCGCTTGGATCGGAGCCAGTTGAGATGACTTAAACATCACCTCAACCCCCTCGCTGGACCAGATCACTTTTTGAACCTCATGGTTCAGTAGGATCGGTTGATTGAATTCCCTCACCAGGCGATCCACGAACTGACCCTGCCCACCTCGAAAAAACTGAGCTCCCTCAACGGCACCCACCTCCTGAGATTCTCGCTCAATCTGTCCGAGTACCTCAGTGCTCATCTGTGCCAGATCCGCAGCATGATAACCTTGGATGTAGCCTTCTACCCAGTTTTTCACTCCGTGTGTGTCGACCGAAATGATCCCTTCAGCCTGACTCAACCATTCCCGTACCGCAAGATCCGACTCCAACTCCTGAGGCAGTTGCTCGAGGACTTGACTGACTTTCATAAAATAATCTGGGGATGAGGTCAGTTGCCCGTGCTCGAAAATGAGAAAATCCCCATCCCGAACCTCGAGATCCATTGCCGGGTCTACCCAAGTGCGAGCCTCATCCGGAAAACCATGGACGAGCTCCGCACCCAACTCGATGGGCTCTACCCCAAAGGGACTTGGCCGAGTCAGAATTCGACCCCCAACTCGATCTCGGGCTTCAACCACTTCTACCCGTAAGCCGGCGCGCTTCAGCAAACACGCTGCAGTCAATCCAGTTACGCCAGCGCCCAGCACTAAAACATCCGTATTCATTCGACTTCTCCTGGGAGGGGGGGGTATCACATCCGAGCGAACCCCGCGAAGTGATAAAAAGGCGAGCACCAACCCTAGACTACACTTTTTTTTTCGTTTTTTTTACTCCCTTCGACGCAGACTGCAGACGCCTCGATGAATGCGCCCGCTTTTCTCTTGCGACCTGGGCTGCTGCCACGGCCGCTTGAATTCGTTTTTCGCGAGTCTGTGTTAGAACTGCTTCCTCAATACGCCGAAGAATAAAATGCTGCCGACCCGGGGTAAGGGATTTAAAGTCTTTCATCACCCCTTTGGCTCGTAAAGCTTTCAGCAAATCCTGAGGGTAATTGACATCCGCCCGATCCAGGACAGTAATCTGAAGTCGCACCCGATCTCCGACTTTGGTTTTGGTGGCTGTACGAACCTTCAGCTTAATGCGAATAAAGTGGTGGCCACCGCCACCAGGAAACAAACTGACCTGAAAGGGCTCCGACTGATTCAATTGAGCGCTCACCAAGACTGGTCCAAAAGTTCCTAAGGCCTGAGTGATTTTAGCCGGGACTGCAACAGCACAATAATCCATGCCGTCAGCCCAATTTTCGAGCTTTGCCTCAAACGTTAAACACAATCCAGCGCGTGGTAAAGATTTTATCATGGCAAGATGCGTCCCCTGAAACCCAAGTGAGGAACTGCCGTTAGGGCACTGATCCGCGCTATTCTGGGTTTTGAAAATTTCACAGTTGATTCGTTCTCTTTTCTAAATTGACCTCATGCCTCTTGATCTAGATTGGATGGATCCGATCAGCCTGCAGGTCTACAGGCCACAAGTCTAGCGGAGTGATCTTGATTGTCAAGGGAGGGTCGGCAATCATTGCACAAGATGCTCTCCAACTTAAATTACACATTGAAAAAATATTGTGATAGACGCTCGCACATGGGTGCGATCATTTTCAAACATTTACAGAACCGGGCCTTCATCTGGGCGGGTCTTGTGTGCATAATCGCAACGACAGCAGTCGCAGGGAAGCCTGCACGGGATGATTCTGGCGGAGCCGCAGCTGGAGTCGGAGCAGGTGCGCCCGACACTAGGCGAGCCAGAATTGAGGGAGCGGAATCTAAGGAGCAGCTGGATCGCCATAAATACGGCAGTTTAGGCGTTCTCAATGAAGATGTGATGAGCTCGATGCTCCACTTTTTGTCTCAGAAGGAGCGGGCACGACTTGCCTTAACTTCCCGGTCTTGGCGCCAGAGTTTTGAAGAAGGCATCTTACATCCTAGTAGTTTACTAAAAGTTTCTACTGATGATTTTTTGGGCGGGCAGCGGGTTTTAGGTTTGCCGGCTCGCACCGAGCAGGAACGTCAGGAGAGGAATCTCAAGTGGTATGGGCTGTCTTTCTTCTCGTTGAGTCATCCAGCATTTAGTACGCCTTTTAGGAGGAGTGCCTATGCCCAGGATTCGATTCGGTTGAGTATCGCTTCATTAGAAGATCTCGACCAGGTCCTCAGAAATTCTCTAGTCGGACAAATGAGGCAACTGAGTCTAGATTTTCATGGGGCCCACCGCGGCATGATTTTGGGCGCCGTACCTGACCTTCCGCGCCTAAAAACCCTACAGCTTTCGGATCACGGGTTTTTGATGAATCAAATCCTGAGGCACACTCCGAACCTACGGCACTTACAATTGTCTCGAGTCTATTTACAAAGAGGCACACCGGCGACGCTATTAGAGGTTCTGCCGACTCTTCAGCAGCTCAGGGTTTTAAACTTAACTCAAACTAATTTAGATCATGAGGAATGCTCAGCATTGGGACGCGTTGTCAGGGCAATGCCGAGACTGAAAGAGTTAAGGATTTCTGAAAACTACTGTGGAAAGCTCGACGGACAATCCTTAGCAGACTTGGCGAGGAATTTGTCTGCTCCGATTCTGGCTGAGCGAACTTCTGAAGCTGAGCTGCGTCCCTCGGGTGGATTGAAAGTTCTTGAAATGGCGGGCGCCTTTAACTCCTGGGGTCCTCCCGTTGTAACATCGGTACTTGCCCATTTTGTGTCGGGTCTTGCCGAAGGCTCCCGGCTTGAAAAGCTCGACTTGTCCCGTAACCCTTTTGGGGAAGAGGGGATTCGGTTGCTAGCCAGTCGATTGGGAGGTCTTAGAAAACTACGTCAGTTATCGTTGAGATCGATCGGACTCAATCCTGAAGGTGTCCGGGCCGTGATAGGGAGTCTCAGCGCAGGTTTAGAGACCTTAGATTTGAGCGGTAATGCTTTGGGTGATGCAGGACCAGAATCTGTGGCGCATTATTTACAGCTTCATCCAGGTCCTACAGGAGCCGGAGCATTCACTGAGTTAAGCTTGAGCGGGGACGGCGTGACTGATGCTGGGGTTATAACCTTGGCCAGTGTTTTACGGTCAACACAGTTGCAAGATTTCAATCTGTCAGAAACCCAAATAACGCCGGTGGGTTTAGGCGCGATGCTCGACGCCTTGGCGCAGGTCCCGACGCTGCGGCAGTTAAGCTTACGCATAGGACCCATCGTTGCAACTGAGTACGCTGGCGGCCATGCCGCCGGTGCAAGGCCTGCTGTGAGTACGGCTCAGATTGTGGCAAATTGGTTGCGCAATTATCCAGGTGAAAATCTCTTGGAGCTGCGCTTACACGACAGTGGCTTTAATGCAGCGGACGAAGCTCTGATTCAACAAGCGATTGTCCAAAACCCCCGCCTTCAGAACCTTCAGTGTGACCTTTCATGGCTCCCGCGAAGGTCATAACTGTACCAAAACTCTTTTGTGGTTTACCGTGTCCATTTCCTGCTGTTTTAGCTCAATTTTCGGAAGTTGGGTGACGCGACGATATCCGTAGGTTGGCCTTGAATCCGTCATTTTTTTAGAATATCAGATCTTGGGGTGCGTATCGTGCTTAGTAGCCTGACTCTGAAGATTCGAGCGAGAAACATCTCGGGCTTTCGCCACCTGTCGCATTCGAAACCTTCCACTTGATCGATCCCAGTCAACGCAACGTTTTCAATTATACGCCTCCAGTGAAACAGTTGACTGGCCTGAAAACCATGCCTCGTGGCTACATAGGAAAGCGTTTTTCCTGGCTCGTAAGTCTCGTCAACTCAAGCCTTTTTCTCTGCTTGCGACCACCACCGCCGCCTTTGCGCCCCTGTAATTGACGTTGGCCCCAAAAAATGGAGCATTTGAATCTTCCTAACAAGCCGCGCATAAGAGCGGCGGAGAGTAGGAAGCAGTATGCGTAAGACTAGGTTT
>CAINWE010000047.1 GCA_903854365.1 Oligoflexia bacterium | reverse complement strand
TGTCAGCGTCCTGGCGACGCCCCAAATTATTGCTTTGGATAACACGGAAGCCACTTTCGAATCGGCAGAGAAAATCCCATTACCCACGCAGACGTCGGTTCAGGGCGCAGGGATTTCTACCGGCTTTGGCCAAACCCAGACGATTTCTACGTCGATCAAGATTAAACCTCAAATCAACAAAATCATCAATTTCGTCAAGATGGACGTTACGGTCAAACTGGGCGATATCGACAATACCAACGTGCCGCTAGAAGTACGAAAAAGTGCCGTTGGAACCACCGAACGAAACTCTCAAACCACCGTTCTCGTAGGCGACTCGGACACGGTTGTCCTCGGAGGCTTGATGCGAGACAAAGCCTCGGAGCAGGTCACAAAAATTCCGCTTTTGGGGGATATTCCGATTCTCGGTTGGCTATTCAAGGCAAAATCCACCAAGGTTGAAAAACGTAATTTACTCATTTTCATGACACCTCATATTGTCAGGCAGTACGAAAAAGTGAGAACCATTCTCGATACGAAACTCAAAGAGAGAGACGAATTCTTAGAAGCCAACGGAGGTGGGACCGACCCTCTTCGTTACCAAAGAGATCAAATTATTCGCTCATTGCCTAATCTCAAAGAGCTGACCGAAAAGCACCCGCCCACCACAGTCAATATTGATGACGACCGAGGACCGGGGACGGCGCCTAATCCTCTACCAGCACGCCCGTCGTCTGAAAAAACCATTCCTGCTCCCACTGCATCTCCGCAGCCCGGCACGCCGGCAGTTGGTTCAACCGCACCGATGGACCAGGCGACTCCGTCGGCACCTCCTGCGACTGGACCTGCACCTGTCACCGTGCCAGCCCCTCCCTCGATGACGGAGACAACTCCGATCGGAGGGCAGGGAGGCCGCGGAGGTCAAGGAGGCCAAGGATGAGCATCAACGTCACCAAACTCATCGATTACTCTGCCAAAGTCGGAGAGCTCCTGATGAAAGTCACCCCACTTAAGTCAGAGCAACTCCAGGAGGCTCTTGAACTCCAGAAGGCCGAAGGAGGCCTACTCGGGGAGATCCTCGTCCGTAAAAATCTGATCAGCCCGCTCGATCTCACGCGCGTACTCTGCGCCCAAATCGGGGTGCCGTTTTTGGAAGATTTTCGGGCAGGCGACATTCCACCCGCTCTCGTCGATCGAATCCCGATCAACTACGCCAAGGCAAAAGAGATCATCCCTCTTTCCCAAGAGGAAGGGCCCAAGGGAAGTATTCTCACCGTGGCCGTCTCTAATCCCTTCGACCCTACCTTGACTGCGGATCTCAAGGTTCTGATCGGATCGAACGTCAAACTAGTTGCCAGCTCAAGCGCAAAGATTCAAGAAGCCATCAACCGAGTTTATGAAAAAAACACTTCGAATATCGTCGACAATATCAGTGGCGAGTTTGATGAATCCTACGACCTAGAAGGCCCCATCGATATCTTGGAGGCTACCGAGGACGATGCCCCAGTCATTAAATTCGTGAATTCGCTCCTGTTTCGCGCTGTCAAAGAGAAGGCCTCCGATATTCATATTGAACCCTTCGAGAAAGAGTTTGTCGTTCGCTTCCGCATTGACGGAATCTTATACGATATTATCCGGCAGCCCAAGCGCGCCCACGCTGCGATCTCCTCCCGAGTGAAGGTCATGGGCACCCTCGACATTGCAGAAAAACGACTTCCCCAAGATGGACGTATCAAGATTAAGATCGCAGGTAAGGATGTCGACATCCGTCTTTCAACCGTCCCTACGAATTTTGGCGAGCGACTGGTCATGCGTATCCTCGAGCAAACCGGCACCGTGCTCCAGCTCGAACAACTGGGCTTTTCTCCAGAGAGCTCGAAGGCAGTCGAGAAGCTCATCTTCAGAAAGTACGGCATTATTCTAGTCACCGGACCCACTGGGAGCGGAAAATCAACCACACTCTCCGCCTGCTTAGTCAAACTCAATAGCCCGACCCGAAACATCATGACGGTCGAAGATCCCATTGAGTATCAAATTCCAGGAATTAACCAGGTACAAGTCAATGCAAAGATTGACCTGACCTTTGCGCGAGCGCTGAGAGCCTTTCTGCGACAAAATCCAGACATCATCATGGTCGGTGAAATTCGAGATAAGGAAACCGCAGAAATCGCGATCAATGCCTCTCTGACCGGACACTTGGTTCTATCGACTCTCCATACTAATGACGCTGCTGGAGCAGCTACACGCTTGATCGATATGGGAGTCGAACCCTTCCTCGTCGCCAGCTCGGTCCTTGGCATCATCGCTCAACGACTGATCCGACGGGTCTGCGTGAAGTGCCGCGAACCTCATCAGCCTACCGCCTTTGAGATGGAAGAATTGGGACTCAAGAAGATTCCACCCGATGCGACGATCTTCAAAGCCACAGGGTGCACCTCCTGTTCACAAAGCGGATACTCAGGGAGAACTGTCATCCACGAACTCATGATCGTCGATGACACCATCCGCAGTCTCATCGTAAAAAATTCCGATGCTGGAACGATTAAAAAAGCTGCCATCGACGCCGGGATGGACACCCTCCGCGAAGACGGCGTCCAAAAAGTACTCCAAGGCAAAACCACGATCGATGAGCTCATGCGAGCTACTCACGCTGAGGTGTAAACATGGCTCCCATCTATGAATACAAAGCCTTAGAGCCCAACGGTAGAAATCAGAAGGGAATCGTAGAGGCTGAGAGCCAAAAAGCAGCTCGGGCTAAGCTCAAAAAGCAAGGCTTGATGATTACCGAAATCAGCGAAAAGACTTCGCTTCAGCAAAAAAATGCTGTGAATATCCCGTTTTTCGGCAACCGAGTCAGCGCCCAAGAGATTACAATGATGACTCGCCAACTGGCGAGCTTAGTCAAAGCAAATATTCCCTTAGTCGAAGCCTTGAGCGCCTTAGTGGACCAAACTGAGAACGAAAAGCTCAAGGTTATCCTTTCTCACGTTCGTCAAGACGTTAACGAAGGATCGAGCTTGGCAAAGGCTACCGGTCATCACCCAAAAATTTTTGATACGATTTTCGTAAACATGATCGAAGCCGGAGAAAGCTCCGGAACCTTGAGCTTGGTCCTGGTTCGACTCGCCGATCTCAAAGAAGCTCAGATGCGACTCCGAAGTAAGGTCATCAGTGGGATGACCTACCCGGTACTGATGATGATCGTCTCCTTTAGCCTCATGCTAGCCATTTTTACCTTCGTCATCCCCAAGCTCATGAAAATCTTTGATTCCATGAATAAGCCGATTCCGCTACTCACCCAATATCTCATGGCCGTGAGTAACTCGATCGTCAATGGATGGTACCTTTGGATTTCAGGGATCGCTATCTCCGTTTGGAGTTTTCGACGTTACATCAACTCGGAAACCGGCCGACCCAAATGGGACGCGTTCACCCTAAAAATTCCGATCGCTGGTCCATTAGTTCGCATGGTGGCAGTCACCCGTTTTTCAAGCACCATGGCTACGCTTTTGGACAGTGGCGTGCCCATTCTCACCAGTATGAACATCGCTAAAAATCTGGTAGGCAATGTACCTATCGCCAAGGCAATCGCCACGGCGAAAGAAAACATCACGGAAGGTCAATCCATTGCAGACCCCCTTCGTCGCAGTGGTGAGTTTCCGCCCATGATGACTCACATGATTTCCATCGGAGAGAGAACCGGCGAACTCCCCGAAATGCTCAAGAGCATCGCAGAGACTTACGAAGAGCAAGTGAACACTAAAATCGACGCCATGACTAGCCTGCTCGAGCCGCTCATGATTGTAGGAATGGGTCTTTCAGTCGGCTTTATCGTGCTTTCGGTTTTTATGCCTCTCATGGAAATGATGAATCTCAACCAACGTTAAACGATAGAAACAAAGGAGAAGTCTATGAATCAAAAAAAATTCTGGCTCAGAACCCGACTCGAGTCTAGCCGCAACCATACCGAAGGGTTCAGCTTGATCGAAATGATGATCGTGTTAGCCATCATTGCTCTGATCATGAGCTTTGTCGGAACCAACGTCATGAAACGCTACGATGAGTCAAAGCTCAGCGCAACCCGGATCCAGATCCGACAACTCGGGGTCATTTTAGATGATTTCCGTCGTGTTTGTGGTCGATATCCGACCACCGAAGAGGGCATGGATGCGCTCATCAAAGCTCCACCTACCCTTCAATGCAAAAACTTTGATCCAGACGGTTTTATCAAAGACAAGAAAATCCCTAAGGACCCCTGGGACAAAGAATATGACTTTTCGTCCGACGGCAATCACTACGTCATCAAGTCCTTAGGTGCCAAAGAGCGTCTCAATAAACAAATCGACTCGGATCACCTTGACGATTAATGAACTTTACCGGTCACGTGAAACACTCCAAGGGATTCTCCTTAATTGAAGTACTCGTTGTGCTCGGGATCATCGTTCTGATGATGACCGTCGCCTTGCCCACGGTCTCGAGTTACTTTCAGGTTTCCATCAACTCGGCGGCGCGAGACCTAGCCAGTCGAATTAAGGAAGCCTATAACTCGGCCCTGATCACAGGTAGAGTCTACCGCATGGCCTATGATCTTAAGGAGAACACCTATTGGGTCGAATCGGGCCCACCTCAGGTCCTGCTCAACACCAAGTCTAGCCTTGAAAAAGCGGAGCGAAAAAAGAAACTTCAATCCTCTTTCAATGCCGCGCAAGATACACACTCTGAGTTTGCGATGGACAAATCGATTACGCGAAAAAAAGTCAGTCTCCCCAGAGGAGTGACCTATGAGGGGATTCTCGGCCCTCTGAATGTCGAACCACTCACGACCGGGACCGCCTATTCCCACTTTTTCCCGTCCGGATTATCCGAACAGACCGTGATCTACTTAAAAGATTCGTCTAAACACCAGGCATCTCTCGTGATTACGGCGCTGCTAGGAACAACCGATCTTTACAATCGACGGGTGGAGGGAAATGAAATCTTTGGACACTAAAAGATTCATCCGATCTCCCGGAGCATCGGACGGCTTTACTTTGATCGAGGTCGTTTTTGCATTGGCGATTATGACCTTGGCGTTTTCCTCGATTTTAGCGGTAGAAAGTGGAAGCATTAACGCTACCACTCGAGCTAAGCAGATGAATATCGTCGGAATGCTCGCTAAAAACCAAATGGTCGAACTTGAATACAAAGTCCAAGGATTAAAATTCACCGAAGTTCAAAAAGAACAGACCGGCAAGTTTGACTCTCCTTACGACAGCTATAGTTGGAAAACCACCGTCAAAGAAATCAACTTCCCTAATCTCATGGGAATGAGCGGCGCGAAAGCTGCCGAAGAAAAAAGAGGAGGTCTCGGGTCTCCGGGAAATTCGCCGATGGGTGCTGACCAAATGTCCCAAGCCGTGAGTCGTTTTTTCTCGAACGCTCTCCGAGAGATCACGGTCACGGTCTTATGGAAGCAAGGCACAAAAGAACAAAGCTACTCGATTTCAACTTTCTGGGTGGATCTGAATGCCGACTTTAATCCCCTGCTCCAGTAACCTGCGACATCGCCTCAAAAAGCACTTCTTCCGGGGACACGAACCCAGGCTTTTGCCGAGTCAATCAGTTCCGAAGCAACACGCTGGCTTCACGCTGATCGAGGTTCTCATTGCCATGGCAATTCTTGTTTTTATTAGCTACGGAATTTATCAGGCCACCGTAGAAACCTATCGATTGCGCGATGTCCTCGGAGCTGAGGGAACTTTCTACAATACGATCCGGTTAGCAATGTCGATCGTTCAACGAGATATCTCCCTGATGTATTCGCCCACTGTCCTGATTCCGAAGGATAAGATGACTACTATCCAACAACAGCACCCTGTGATCCCGAGCCTTCCCGGCGAGGACCTCCAATTTCCCTACCAATACTGGTCTCCAGCGATCAATGAGTTTGGAGTCAGACCCTCTCGCATGATCGGCACCGAAAACAAGCTTTCGTTTGTCTCACTGTCCTACACCCGAATCTATCGAGATAGCCCGGGCTCTGAATTCGCCAAAATCGCTTATGAGCTTAAGCGCGAAAAAAATGATTCGGAGCTCAAGGAGACTTCGATTTTAGTCAAGACGGAAAGCAACAATGCATTCAATCGCGACGATCGCAGCGATCCTCAACTCCAAACTTTTGAACTTTTGCATGGGGTTAAGACCTTCAAGATTTCATACCTCTTTAAAGACGGGAACGGCTGGAAAACCGTCAGAACCTGGGATAGCGATCAGGATCAGCCTCGATTTACTTTTCCCGACCTGATCGTGATTGATCTTGAAGTAGTCGGCTCAAAACAACTATCGTTTGAAGGAAGATTTAAATTTAGACCGGAGATTCCGAGCCATGGACTTCCAGCGACTCTTTAAAAATGGTTCTCGCTTAGGGCGTGACACGCAAGGCATCGCATTATTTATGGTGCTTGCATCCGTGGGCATTCTTTCCATCCTCGTCACCGATTTCGTCTATATTACCCAAGTGAGTCAGGCAGTGGCCTACGGAGGGCTCGATCAAGCCCAAGCCCATTACCTCGCTAAAAGTGGGCTCAAACTCTCGCTGCTCCGCCTCAAAGCCTATCTCAACATTCAAAAATTTGTCGGCAACATGGAAAAGGCGATGCCGGGTGCCAACTCACTCGTCCCTAAATCACTCGTCGAAAAAGTCTGGAGTTTTCCGTTCTTTTATCCCATCCCCACTGACGTGCCGGGCATCACTCCGGCGGACCGTGACCTCCTTAAGAAATTCCAAAAAGAAGTAGGCATCGATGGGACATTCTCAGCGACCATCGAATCTGAATCAGCAAAATATAATTTGAACTCGATTGTGCCTGGGTTTGGACCCGCGCCCGCACCCAGTAATCCTCCCTCCCCAGGAGGACAACCCGGAAATCAAACCGGACAACCGTCGCCTGTCACAGACCCGAGTCAGGCCGCAGCGCAAGCTCGTGAAGGCCTCGCAGAAACCCTCAACCTGATCCTTACCCAAAAAGCCGAAAGCGATCCTGACTTTCTAGCTACTTACCGAGATTTGCGAATTCCGGAGCTCGTCGATCAAATCGCAGCTTGGACGGACCGCCGATATGATCGTCAATCTTCCCCGAGCCGCGACCTGATCCCCATGAAAAGGGCGCCTTTCTACTCAGTTTCGGAACTCCACAACCTCTCCACGCTCGATGAAGACCTGTATCAGGTTTTTGCTCCCCATTTCACAAGTAGTTTAACCTCCGCAATCAACATCAATATGATGCGAGAAGGCGTTCTTCGAACTCTCGCTCCCAAAATCACCGCTCAAGAGGTCGATGCTTTTTTTAAATTTCGTGACTCCGATTCAGCTGATAACTATTTTAAGACCGGCGATGATTTTTATGGTTATCTACTCAAATCGGTATCGGCCTATCGAGAAAAACCAAAGCTAGTCGATGAACTTAAGGACGCTCTAAAAAAGAGGCAAGTACAATTGATTACCGACGAGAGACTTTTTAAAATTACGGTCCAAGCCACCGTCAACTCAGCGACTCGAACGCTGCAAGCTTGGGTCACTCTGGCAGAACCGCAAGCCCCTGCCCCTCCGGTCAACGGAGTCCCGGCTGCCCCTCCGGATTCTGGGATCACTATCACTTCGATGAAAATCGACTAGGAGCGAAGAAATTTATGAGAATTTTAGGGATCGACTTAGGAAGTTCCAGCATTAAAGCGGTCGAGTTAGACAGCGCTTTTGGGCGCTTCGAAATTCACGATTATCATGAAATTCCGATTGAACCTGACAGTACTCCGGCCGAAACGGTGACCCGCTGGATTCAGAATCGACCGCGATCGCCTGACCGATGGGTGACGGCTTTACCCAGCCCAAACTTTACTTTCCGTAATTTGCAGCTACCCACGCGCGATAAAAAGGCCATCCAATCGACGATTGCCTTCGAACTTGAAGACGACCTCCCGTTTCCGGTGGAGGACACCTGCTATGAATTTGTCATTTTATCAAACATGAAGGCAGGCAGCTTAGTGCACGTCGCAGCGACACTCAAAGAACAAGTTCGAGCGACGCTCCTGCCTTGGGCAAAACTCAATTCAGAACCGGATGTCGTGACCTCTGAGGCGTGGGCTTATCGTGCCGTACTCAACCAAGTTTTAAGCCCCGCGGAGCAAGAAGGGCCAGTACTTCTCATTAACATTGGCCACCAACGGACGACCTTTTATCTCCATTGGCATGGCGCCCCAGCGCTTATCCGCGATATCCCTTGGGGCGGTCAAGACCTCACGCTAGCGATTAGTCAAAAGCTCAGCATCCCGATCGAGAAGGCCGAGGCGACGAAGATCAATCAAGCCGCAATTCAACCCAGCGGCGAGTCCTCAGCACCGAACCCTGAGCAAGTAGAACTTTCGGACTGTTTAAAAGACGCAATTCTGCCTTTTCTCGATGAGCTCAGAATGGTCCATTTGACAAGCCGGAGTTATACCCGCAAATCCATGCAACGCATCTACCTGGCCGGAGGAACCTCTCTTCTCCCGGGTTTAGACCTTTGGATTTCAGAACGTTTTGGTATTCCGACCCAGAAACTCTCAGCCTTGAGCGCCACCGCCGCCTCGGGAGTGACCTACTCCGAGCAAACCGACAGTAAATTTCTTCTCGCTGCTTCTCTGGCCTTCTGCCTAGTCGGACCTGCTAGAAACTCACTCGTCAACTTTAGACGGGGAGAATTCGCAAAAGTTTCCATTGTCCAGACTTTGGATTTTCAAATCCTCAAAAAACCCCTGATGGCTCTCGGAGCAATCGCAGCTAGTTTATTTTTAAGTCTGACGGTTCAATCGATCGTCTATCATTCCCGAATTGAGAGCACCGACGCCCAACTCGAGAAAAGCGTGAAATCTTTTTTTGGTCAAGTCTCAAACAGCGCTCTCCGTGGATATCTCGCTGATCCCAAAAAACTCAAAGCTGCAGTCACGAGGGACTTAGGTAAACAACGAGAACTCACACGCCTGTTCGGCCCCAATCCGAAATCACCGCTGTCATTTCTCAACCAGCTTTCATTAACCATTCCTAAAGACGTTATCGTCGACTTATCCAAGTTTCAAGCCGGTATGCCCGCAACGGATTCGTACAGTAAAGTCGACTCGCCGACCTCAACATTGCTCACGTTTGCGGTTGCCAACCCCCAAGTCGCCGAACGGCTAGCGTCGATTCTAGGTCGAAAGATCAGTCCCCTCAAGCGAGGCGAAATGGCAGAATACTCTCCCCCTCGCTCAGACATCAAGAAATGGAAAATCAGCTTTAGCGGAAATCCAACCGAGGACGCTTATGGTAAATAGAGCAAAAATCCAAGAATGGGCCAATGGCATCTCTGACTCGCTCAATGAGCAGCAGTGGTTTCAAGAGCTACGCGGCAAGTGGGATGAGCTTGATCCTCAAAGCAAAACTTATCTCAAGTTTGCTGTCGGAGTTGCCACGGCCCTCGCCCTCCTGTTTATGCTCTTGAGTGCCATTTGGCAGGTTCACTCACTCCGAACAGAGTACGAAGAAAAAACTTCGCTGGTGCAACTCATTCAAAATGCACATGACGAAATTCGCCGCCTCCGAGAGGCGGCTCCCTCAGCCACGCTCCCCACCGGCAAAGAAGAAGCTGCCGGTGCCTGGCTTCCCTACTTTGAGAGCACTGCAGAAAGCGCCGGAATCGACCGCACCAATGTAAGTCTTCAATCAGAAAAAGCGGGTCAAGCCACCGAATACTCGAAGGAGGCTCTCATCGAACTCGGTGTCAAACACGTCAACCTGAAACAACTTGTGCACTGGGTCTCCTCCCTCGAGTCAGGCCGACGCCCCGTGAAATTGCGCAACCTCGTCGTCGATACTCAGGACGATCCCTCGGGGTATCTTAACGCCACCCTAGCTCTTTCCGCCTTTACTCCGATTGCCTCGCCCTAGAAAGAAAACAAGAGAAAGAGAATACAGAAAGAGAAAAATGATGAACTTCAAGCTCAAACGTGCCAGCTGGTTTCTTTTCGGTCTGCTCTGCCTCCTCATTTTCACCGTCTTGAAACTCCCGCGAGATCCGATCAAAGCATCCATCCGAGACCTCCTCACTCAGGCTCTCGCCCAGCAAGGCGCTTCTTTTTCAGTCGGAGAGGAGGACCTGTCCATTTTTCTTTTGCCGTCTTACCAGATGAAAAAAGTAACCCTGACTCTACCTCCGCCCGCAGAAACGGCACACGTCGATCGGATTACCCTGTCACCGACATTTTTGCCTCTGTTCCTCGGACGCTGGGGAGGCGAAATCCAAATTCAGCAAGGGGCTGGGCGAATCCAGGCCTCAGTTTCGAATCGGAAGTCGTTTTTTGCTGGCTCTTTCCAGACCGAGCAATTCGACCTGGGCAAACTCGGCTTACTTCCCTTGCTCCTCGGGATTCAAGGATCGGGCATTCTCGATGGAAAGGGCTCAGTCTCCACCGACTTACAGGCATTGAACCAATCCGAGGGTACTCTCCAACTCCAACTCTCCAAGCTCTCGTTTGAACCCCAATCCATTGCCGGATTTGCCCTACCCAAACTTGCAGTTTCGGAAGCAAGCGTTCAACTTGCGATTCAACAGGGCAAGGCCAAAATCATCACCTGCCGAGTGGGCAAAGCAGGCTCCTCGCTCGCGCCAGGCGACGATATTCGCGCGACGGTGACTGGAGACATCACTCTAGGTAAGACCCCAGAGACGAGCACACTCAATCTCAAAACCAATTTTGCCTTTTCAGAAACCATTCTGAAATCATTTATGTTACTCGATGCTCTCTTAGGCCCCGGTAAACAATCAGACGGCAGTTATTCTTTCGCCTTGACTGGATCCGTGATGAATCCTATCTCTCAGCCCTTAGCTCAAACCGGAGGCAACCCGTGAACTTAAGCCCGTCCACTCAGTTTCAAAAAACCGATCTCCTGACCCAGTTCGACTTGGCTCTCGCCGAGACCCTCGAGCGCCACTGGGCTGCCCCCGACGGAGTCACCCCCCCCTCGCTTCGGGAGTCTATCCAATACTCCTTGCTCGCTCCAGGCAAGAAAATTCGCCCCAGACTCCTGCTCTCCTGCGGCGAAATGCTCGGACTCTCATCCGCAGTGACGCTACCCACAGCCGTTGCCATCGAAATGATCCATTGCTTCACTTTGATTCATGATGACCTCCCC
The DNA here is from genome assembly GCA_903854365.1 of Oligoflexia bacterium. Lineage (GTDB taxonomy): Bacteria > Bdellovibrionota > UBA1018 > UBA1018 > UBA1018 > CAINWE01. The sequence goes on along the minus strand of CAINWE010000047.1, from coordinate 3,569 downwards.
TGCATGGATGACGATGACTTCCGCAGAGGACAGCCTTCGAATCATAAAAAATTTGGCGAAACGACTGCTCTCCTCGCGGGCGACGCCCTCATCGCGCTCGCCTTCGACGTCTTTCTCGATGCTCCTGTCGATCCGGCACGCTTGCGAGTCGCGCTCAAGCGTTTAGCCTGGGCTGCGGGTCCTCGCGGAGTCATTGGAGGTCAGGCCGCCGAAAGCGATTTAGGCCAAAACTCGACGCTCGAGCAACTCTCTCAAATGCACCGTCAGAAGACGGGTGCCCTTTTTATCGCATCCCTGTTAATCCCTAAAGATTTGGCAGGAGTGTCGGACTCAAGCCCAGAAGGTCAATCGATTCTGAGCTTTGCCGATGAGCTCGGGCTAGCTTTTCAGATTGCGGATGATCTCGAAGATTTGTACGAGGCTCCCTCCGGCTCCTTCGCGCCGGATCCGACAAGCATCCTTTACTTTTTGTCACCCGAGGAAGCTCGCAAAAAAACGATTCACCGTTTAGGCCAAGCCAGCCAGCGACTTGCACACGCCTGGGGGGAGAGAGCTCGCGCGCTCTGCCACATCGCCGAAGAAGTCATCCGAAAGCTTCAAGAAACCCAAACCTAAAAATCGCCGTTAAAGGGACATCGCATGACTACGAAAAAGCACGAAATCTTATGGATTACTGATCCCTGGGAAACCCTCGATCATCGCAGGGACACGACCCTGAGACTCATGGAAGAAGCCAACAGTGCTAACGTTAAACAGAGATGGTGTAGCGTCCGCTCCATCCGCCTCGAAGGATCAAAAGTCGTCCTCGACGCCAGTCAAGTCATGCAGATCAACGCCGAGCGGACGTCGGAGTCCTTTCGTTTAGGATCCCCTCGAACCCTCAGCCCGAATGACTTCACATCGATCCACTACCGAACCGACCCCCCCATTGACCTGAGCTATCTCCATCCCTTGCAACTCCTGCAACTTGGCATCCAGGGTTCTCGCTCGACTGAGCTGATCAATCCGGCTCCAATTCTTTTTGGAATGAATGAAAAATTTATTGCATCTCATCTCAAAAACCTCATGCCTGCGAGCCTTGCCAGCTCACAATGGGAGCACCTTCTGAAGTTTGGTAAAAAGGAAGGTCGAACCGTCCTCAAGCCGCTGCATGAAGCGCAAAGCCATGGGATCCACCTTTTGGACTGGACGACTCCTCTCCACGTCGAGCAATCCCGAGCTAAAATCGAGGCGATTTCGAGGGGATTCACGACCCCGGTGCTTTTGCAAAGGTACTTAGAGGAAATTCTCGATGGCGAGACTCGACTCTGGTTCGTAGACGGAAAACTCCTGGCCACCATCAAAAAGCTACCCATCCCCGGAGACTTTCGAGTCAACATGGATCAAGGAAGTCTCTTGGCTCCCACCACTCTCACCCGAAAACAAAGTCAGTCAGCCACTCAAATCGGCAAACTCCTGAAAACTCAGGGCATCCGCCTCGCCGCAGTCGATTTGATCGGCAATTGGATCACCGACTTCAACTTGACCAGCCCGGGGTTGATTACCCTCATGGAAAAAGTCCTCCAAGCCAACCTGGCACGAAAAATCATTCAGAAACTCTATCCGTAAAAGCGCTTCGATGGTTCAGGTCCATCTCTGGCTGGAGTCCGTGCGTCAATGATGCGATCATTTCACCCCATTGCGTTACCACTTAATTTATTTTATTTAAATAATTTTGGACCGACTGCCCAAATTTCGATAAAATCAGGGGTAATCATGCTCCATTACCCTCTGCGCAAACGGAAAATCACTCCTGCAACACCTGAGTCTACCGACCCACTCAGTCGGCAGTTCAGCGCGATCTTAGACGGGGTTTTCATCCTCTTCAGCTTGGGCCTCAGCGCCTGTCGGACAGAAATCTACCCGGTCAACACCCAGGTGCTGCCACTCCCCACCGCAGCGACTAACCCCACGACTCAACTCCCTGATCAAACCCAAGGACTCGAGCCAGGCCTCCTCACGCCCCCCAGCCCTCTCCCGTCGCCCACCGTCACGGGTGTCACCATTCAAAACGACTACCGGGGCAATCCCCAAATCCAAGTCAGCGGGAATAACCTGGGCTACGTCATTTTAATGACAGTGGCGCCCTTGGGAGCAAATTCCAGTTCGAACTCGATCCTTTGCCTCTTAAGCCACCAAGGAGCCAGCAGCTTTCAAGGTTCTCCTCTGAGCTCGATCACAAATCTCCTCACCTCCGGATTTCAAATCAATCTCACCAATGCTCGTAGCTCACAGAGCTATGCGTTTGATGTCTTTACCTTAAGCGCAAGCTCCAGTTCACCCTCCAGCCTCCAGATGAAGTCCTCATCGAGCTCGCCTGCCTTTTTACAGGTCAATCCCAGTGGGAATCACGCGACGATCATCAGCGGATCACTCCCCGTCACCATCCCCAGCTCGCCGCCCAAACTCCTCGTAATCGGGCCCGATACGCTCACTGCGTCAAATGCCCTGCAAATTCGCGACTCAGACGGAAATATCCTTCTCAACCTCCCTGACGATGGTGGGATCATTCCTATTGGCTCGACAAAGACCCAGACCATCGAACTCAACGGCAATGTGACGCTGAACTCAGCCTCCAGTAACCTCAGTAGCACGACTTTTACCGTCGGAAGCCAGCAACAAAATAACTCTGCCATCATCCAAGGCAGCCTCAACCTCGCGGGCTCGCCCGTCACTTTGCCGAGTCCCCTCTACCGCTTAGGGGTCGGTTACGCACCCGCCTTAAGCCCGACCTTGGGGGGCAGATGTGGATATCATCACTGACTCCACCGCCCCTCTTCAAATCGAGAACAGCGCAAAAACCGTAGTTTTTGCGCTCAACTCGCAAGGGCAGGCTGCGATCAACGGCAACCCTATTAGTGTCTCACCCGATGTCTCGAAGGGGCTCCGCGTCAACGGCAATATCTTCATCAACGGTACGAACGGAGGCGGCTCACTGTATATCAGCGGCGCGCCAGGGACTGCGGGGACTCCAGGATATATGCAAGGTCTCAACTATGCGCATATGCCAGCGTGCACTTCTAGCAACACGGGGTACCTCACCCTCGACCTCGCCGGACTCCTTTGCATTTGTACGAGCAGCGGTTGGAGAAACGCAGGCGATGCCGCAAAAACCTGCGTGCTCCATTCAGCGGCGGACTGCACCGCTGCCGGTGGGACACCCACCCAGGTGACTGCCCCGGCAGGATGGCCCGATCTCACGGCGGTCGGGGGAGTGTGCGAATTTAGCACTCAGGGTGACAGCAGTAATCAAAGCCCCTGCCCCTCCGGCTGGACCTGGTGGGCGTTTTATAATCAGACGAGCGATCATTGTTGTGATTATTCAGGTATCGGATGCTGCGATGGCAACCGCGTAAAAAATCCCTGCTCTCAGGGGTCCTCCGTCTGTGCCGTATCTGGAAAAAGTGCATGGAACTTTTCCGATCCTTACAATTCAACGTGCGGCGCCGATGACTCCAATCACGCAGGTGACACACGTGCTCACACCTGCTATGTCAACCTGAACCATGTCGGCTGCTACTAAGCATACC
>CAINWE010000046.1 GCA_903854365.1 Oligoflexia bacterium | reverse complement strand
TGCACAGCATGAGTCAGCAGTTTTCCAAAATCGACTTTTTGATACTCAAGTCGCTGAGTCATAATATCAAAACGAGACACAGTCATCAGATCATTTAATAACCCCCTCAAGCGATCTATGTCTTGAGCGCAAGTGGAAATCAAGGTCTGGTGAGTCAAGTTATGAAATTGATCTTTAGATTTATTGAGGAGGTGAATCGCTATGGTCAGACTCGTTACCGGGGTCTTCACCTCATGAGACAAAGTTCCAAGAAAATGGACTTTTGCCTCCTGACTTTCCTTCACCAACGTCACATCCTGCGCTAAAATCATGAGATTAGGAGTTGAAGAATCTGAAATGGGTGAATTAGTGAAAATAGGATAGGCCTGAATTAAAAAATATTGTTTACGCTCATTCTGATCAAGAAGGAACTCCACGGGTAAACTACTATTCATCGCCTGAAAAACAACATCCACGCCCGGCGTCAGTCCCTGATGCCTCTCACGCTCAAACTGAAAACCCACGATATTGAGATCCAACGGGAGATTGAGAATTTTCTCAGCCGCAGGATTTGCGTATACGGTGACCTGATCTCTTAAGAGCAGGATCCCATCAGAAATCGATGCAGCAATGAGATCAGCCCTCTGCTTCTCAAGTAAGAGCTTACGATAGTGTACCTGATGCGCAAGTTCACACTGCTGCTCCTCATTTTTAAAAACGAACCAGGATACCACGCAAACTGAAAAAGCCACTGTTGCGAACTGAACCAGAAAGGACTGACCTCGCAGTACAGCCATTATGAGCCCAATTAAGACAACCTCCAAAATCAAGAAGGAGTATCTCAAATTTCTTATACTGGGCTTACGCACCCCAATCTTCATTCTAATTACACCAATGGTTATACCACCACCAAGGTGGGCCTTAAATACACCTCGAATGTTAGGAAATGCAATTAAAAATCTCTGGAATACAGACGAAGCGCCTCTGGCGGATCAGTAACACGTCAGGGTTCAAGACCGAATGGACGTGTCCCTAGACAAGCCCAATTCCGCCGAGCCTCAGTCTTGCCATTCTTCAACCGGCCCGGCATGAATCCGACTCTCTAGCGAGCCGAAATCCCGTAAAACCGAGTTCGGGCAGCTTGCTTCTCCTCATAGGCTTGACATTGGGCGCACAATCGTGCCTCAGGAATGACCAATAGCCGTTTCGCCGGGATTTCCTCGCTGCACTCCTCACAAACACCAAAATTTCCAACTGACATTTTGGCTAATGCTTTCTCGATCGCAAGTAAATCCCTACGCTCAGCCTCCTTAAGAGAAGTGTCTCGCCCCACCTGCTCCAGACTCTGGGCAATATCAATGATCTCCGCATGAGCAAAACTTAGATCTTCTTGATGGTCTAAGTCACGAACGGAATTTTTCTCAATTTTTCGCCATTTATTGAGAAGAGTGTCACGAATCTGCTCTAAAGTTTTTCCGTCCATAGGGACCTCCTAAAGACAGCCAAACTCTGCGAATTCCATTCCAATTTTGTCTACAATAAAAATTTATTTTCTATTACCCCTCCCCAAAAGCCTATTTGCTGCAGAAGCTGCCTATCGAAAGCGTTCGTCCCAGATCAATTTTAACGACCTAGGCTATCTAAACTACCCGAGTCAATGGCTGAGAAAGCGACTCGCATTTGACTTTGAGTTTTCTCGGCCAGCCCCCCAACGTCTTCAATGCCCAAACCTGCCGTTGAAATGGGCGGCAAGACACGAACCTTCAGCACTCCGCTCACGAGCCTTCGCTCGCTCCAACTAAAAACCACTCTCAACGACGACGACACCAAAGGTACGATCGGCACTTGCGCCTGCACGGCGACATGAAATGCCCCTCGCTTAAACGGCATCAAGCCTCGCTCAGTACGGTTTCGAGTTCCCTCAGGAAAAATCCAGATCGAGACCCGTCGCTTTTTAATCGCCTCGGCCACCTCAGAAAGGCCAGCGATCGCACGACCCGTGCGCTTTCGATCTAATAATACGTTTCCGGCTAAAAAGTAGATCCAGCCGAACAGCGGAATCAAAACTAACTCCTTTTTGCCGATGATCATTGTTCTTCTAGGGTAGACTCCGCCGAACGTTGCCAGATCAAAACTACTTTGGTGATTGGCGACGTAAACAACGGGCCGGCCCAACTCGAGCCATTGCCTGCCCTCAACTTCTACCCGGATACCCAAACCATTCAAAATACCCCACGATAACACTCGAGCATAATCCCGGTTAATATCTCGCTCTCTCCAAAACGCTAACGGAAACAAAAAACTTAAAAAACTAGTGAAGAGGAACCAAAGGGCAATAAATACAATTTTCAAATAAAACACGAACTATCCAGTCTTTGCATGCATGTACGCTTGCGCATACCGACTCGTCATCGGTCTCTTGAGTTTTTTTGCCAGCAGAATACTCAAGTCACTGAGAGCGTCGAGATCGATTCCAGTCTTAAGGCCCATACCGTTCAACATATAAATCAAATCTTCGGTGGCCAAATTACCTGAAGCCCCCGGAGCAAAGGGACACCCCCCCAATCCACCCACCGAGCTGTCTATGACCCGAACACCCAAATCGATCGCCCTCAGGGAATTCGCCAAAGCGGTCCCACGGGTATCATGAAAATGCACCGCAATTTTGTCGGGTCCATAGTCACGCAACACTGGCTCAAGCAATTCTACCACCGATCTTGGATCCGCTACGCCAATCGTATCACCGATTGAAATTTGATCTACCGGAAGCTCAGCCATAGCCCTTACGACCCGCAGTGCCTTTTTTGCAGCTACTTTTCCCTCAAATGGACACCCAAAAGCCGTTGATACGTAACCCCTCACCTTAAAATTTGAGCCCAGCTCCTCTTTCGCCCGCACTAAGACAAGCCTAAACTCCTGAAGCGATTTCCTAATCGACATCCCCAAATTCTTTTCAGCGAAAGTATCCGTAGCCGCCGTAAAAAGCGCAAAGTTTCGAGCACCTACTCTCAACGCACGCTCGAGACCAATTCGATTCGGGACCAGGCACCAGGCCCTAGCAGAACGAAGCTCAAGCCGGCCCGCCTGAATCGCCGAAAAAAATCGATCCGAGTCGGCCATTTGAGGAACTTGATCCCGCCGCACAAATGCGCCCAACTCTAATTCTCTTACGCCAGCTGCCACTAATCGCTCAGCAAATTTGATCTTATCAGCTAGCGATAAACGCCTAGGCTCGTGCTGCAAACCGTCCCGCAATCCAACCTCGAATATTTTTACTGACTCACTCACTTGTACCCCCTGAAGTCCAATTCGGACTGCGCTTTTCAAGAAAGGCCCGAACACCTTCCTGCCCCTCATCCGAAACCCGAAGCTCAGCGAGAGTCTTTGAAATATAACCTAAGTAATCCTGTAGATGACCCCTCTTCTCTGGCCAAGAAAGGTCAAGGATCAATTTTTTAGCAACTGCAAGAGCGTTCGGACTGCACTGAAGAATCTGACCCAACTTAGATTCAAGTTTCGCATCGAGGTCCGACGAGTGGGACACCACCTCATGTACCAAGCCCATCTCTTGCGCCTCAAGAGCGGAAAATCGCTCCGCACTCAGGAAATACCGTCGGGCTTGAGACGGACCGACTTTAGCAATCACAAACGGACCTATACAAGCAGGAACAATTCCCAATCGAACCTCGCTTAAGCTAAATACCGTCTCGACTGACGTGATCACCAAGTCGCAGACACTGGCCAGTCCAACACCCCCACCGATTGCTGCGCCGTGAACCAAACCAATCAAAGGCTTAGGGCATTCATTCATAGCAACGAAGAGCGAGGAGAGCCGATGAGTGTCCTTAAGATTTTCCTCATAGCTAGAGTTCGCAGCCTTTTTCATCCAGTTCAGATCTCCGCCAGCACAAAACGCACTCCCCTCTCCTCGAAGCACAACAACGCGAACCTCTCGCTTAGGAACCTCACTTGCAAAAACCTGCGCTAACTCTGTAATGACCACGTCATTAAACGCATTCCTAATGTCCGGCCGATTCAGGTGAACCGTCAAAACTCCTCGCTGATCCTGCTGAATCTTAATCGTACTATAACTCATCGCATCTCCCATTACGTTAAGAAAACTCACTTCTATGCCATAAAGCATATCATTTCATTTGACAACCGGCTTCAATTGCAGCAAAAGGTGTAATCTCATTTCTCATCATTGGCTATAAACGAACCCTAGAACCTGCGAGCTAACGTAGTCTTCTGCAGTAATGAGAGTTTGCGGGTTTGAAATCTTGAGTGAGGAGGTATACTCAGAATGAAATCATTTAACACACGTGAAATCTCACATAGAACTTGCCATATTATCCGGGACGAACGACGCTCTCGAGACTTGACGCAAATCGAAATGGCAAATGAGCTTGGGATTTCCCAATCTGCCCTATCAAAAATCGAAAATCTTGCAATGATGCCAACTCTGATTCCATGGCTGAAATTCTGTTCGACTTTCGGCCTTCCCGCGAATCTTCCACTCGATGAAAAGCTCTACAAAGGCTGGATGCGGGAACAAGAAAAAAAGAACTCGAAATCCATCCGACACAAGCCCTTTAAAGCTCAGTTAAGCAACTAACTCGAGCGCGGCTTGCGAATTGGACACTCATATGACTGCGCTGCCCAAAACGAGGGCAGTCAGCCATATGAGTGTCTAAATTGCTGAGTCCGCCCCCCCCTTGCAACCATTTTCTTCACAAGCTTGACTCCCTCAAGCCTTTGCCATTATGAAGAATAACATCATGCAAGTCTTAAAATCCCAGGTCAAAATCCAGTCGGAAGAATTCAAATCTAATTCCGAAAAGAACTTTCAATTAGCCAAAGAACTTGAGAGCCACCTCCAACGCATTCACCAGGGGGGTGGTCTTGACGCTAAAACTCGGCACGAAAAACGTGGAAAGCTTTTTGTCAGGGATCGAATCCAAAAACTCATCGATCCAGGCACCTCGTTTCTAGAACTCTCAGCCCTTGCAGCACTTAGCATCTACGATAACACAGCCCCTTCTGCGGGAATTATCACCGGAGTAGGAGTCGTGCACGGTAGAGAAGTCATGATTATCGCCAATGATGCTACGGTCAAGGGAGGAACCTACTTTCCATTAACCGTAAAAAAACACCTAAGAGCGCAGGAAATCGCTCGAGAAAACCGCCTTCCATGCATCTACTTAGTTGACTCTGGCGGAGCTTACTTACCCCTGCAAGCTGAAGTGTTCCCAGATCGCGATCATTTTGGAAGAATTTTCTACAACCAGGCCCAAATGTCCAGCCTAGGCATTCCACAAGTGGCTGTCGTCATGGGATCTTGCACAGCAGGCGGCGCTTACGTTCCCGCTATGTCTGACGAAACAATCATCGTCAGAAATCAGGGTACAATTTTCCTCGGAGGACCTCCACTCGTCAAAGCCGCAACCGGGGAAATAGTTACTGCTGAAGAGCTGGGCGGCGGAGAAGTCCACACGCAGATCTCGGGAGTAGCTGATCATCTCGCTGAAAACGACGAACACGCCTTAGAAATTGCTAGAGACATTCTTGCTAACATCAATCGTGCTCAACCCACCTGGGTCGAGAAACAGCCCATCGAAGAACCTCTGTATGATCCGATAGAACTCGCCGGCATTATTCCTTCAGATTTAAGAAAGCTATTTGATATTCGAGAAGTAATTGCCCGGATCGTAGACGGCTCTCGGTTCCATGAATTCAAGCCAAACTATGGCAGCACTCTCGTTTGCGGCTTCGCCTACCTTTGGGGCTATCCCATTGGAATTTTGGGAAATCATGGAGTACTTCTTAGCGAAAGCGCCCTAAAAGCAGCTCACTTCATTGAACTTTGTACTCAACGAAAGACTCCACTGGTCTTCTTACAAAATATCACGGGCTTCATGGTCGGGAAAAAGTATGAATGGGGTGGAATCGCAAAGGACGGGGCAAAGATGGTGACAGCGGTCTCCAATGCAAACGTCCCGAAATTCACCGTAATTGCAGGCGGCAGCTTCGGAGCTGGAAATTATGGGATGTGTGGACGCGCTTTTCAACCGCGGTTCTTGTGGAGTTGGCCGAACTCCAGAATCTCGGTAATGGGAGGAGACCAAGCAGCAGGAGTCCTCTCCCAAGTCAAAATGGAGCAATTTGAGAATCAAGGCAAAACCCTCTCTGAAACCGAGGCTGAGCAGATCAGAGCTCCCATTCGCGAACAATACGATCGAGAAGGAAATCCTTACACCAGCACTGCCAGACTCTGGGACGACGGATTAATTCTCCCTTGGAAAACCCGGCAAATCTTAGCTCTAGGGTTGTCCACAGCTTATAACGGACCGATCTTACCGACGCAATTTGGAGTTTTTCGAATGTAATGGATCGAACTTTTTGCCGAGAGGACCGAATATGAGTGATACCACAACCCAGGTAATCACAATC
>CAINWE010000045.1 GCA_903854365.1 Oligoflexia bacterium | reverse complement strand
GGAGGGGGAGGGGGAGGGAGGGGAGGAGGGAGAGGCGAAGAGCGAGTCGATTGCACAGCAAAACTGAGTTTTCCGAAGACGAGGTTCAGTCCGAAGAGAAAAATAAGGATTAAGAAAAGAGAATAAAGTCTTTTGGACATCAAAAATACGTCTGTTTTTCGGACCGGAGATTCGGCCATGGATGGAGTCCTCATACTCTCTATATTCTCATTGTGTAACACTTTTAAAGTTGAGTCAATTGGTACTGTATAGAGTCTGAGTCAAAATGCGACACTGAAATACGGATCTGCCCCACTCAAGACCTGCGTTTAAAATGACACGCTTGTCATCAGTCCTATCTTCTCTCATCGGAGCAAGCTGGACGGACGTGGAGGTGTTTTTGCAAAATCTTGAAGACGTTGCCTCGTCGATCGAGCTAGAGTGTCGGAGTAGGTGGCGTTAGAGCTGAAGCAGAAAGGTAACACAGTGGTGCGAAAAAAACGATTCATGCCGAACGGACTGGCGGAAGGATTGACGGAGTGGTTTCTGGTGATTGGGGTTTTACTCTGGGGTTTTGACGCGGAGGCTCGTCTCAGGAAGTTATCTCAGGTTGAGCAGGCTAAGCGTCGGATAGATGAGGCTATGGTGAGTGCTCCTCAAGATCTTGAGGTGTGTTTTTCTCCTGCGGACCTGTGTGATGTAAAATTGGTGAAGTTAGTGCATTCTGCCCAAAAATCGCTTGATATTGCAATCTATGATATCAACCTAGATCAGCTGGTTCATGAAATTCTGATTCAAATTAAAAAAATTCCTGTTCGCATTATTGTAGATCGCCGCCAGGCTCAGGGTAATCATTCGTTGGTGCCGTTGTTAAAAAAAGCGGGTGCAGAGATCCGATATGGACATCAGCGCGGAATTTTTCATAATAAGTTTACGATCGTAGATCAGAAAATGCTTGAGACTGGGTCGTTCAATTATACCCACCACGCGGCTGCGGCCAATCATGAAAATCAAATCTACCTCGCTCATCCTAAGGTAGTCGACGCGTATCGCAAGCAATTCGAACAACTTTGGAACGAAGCTGATCCTATTTCAGACGAAAAAAGGCATCGGTCCGAATGATCATCCGCTAGGTTGAGTTTTTTACGTATAGCACTTTGCTGTTCTAGGTTTTCCGCAAAACGAGTAGCCCTAAAACGACGACTTCTGATACACGCCGTATTTTGAGAGCAGCCCCCTGCCTTCCGCCTGTGTTTTTAAATATTCAGATTTAAATAAATCTTCCATAGGATGAGAGATATAATTCAGGAAAAACGGCTCGTGAAAGTTCTTAGGGAACTCCTTGAGAAAAAAGTCGAACTCCGTTTGATCGCCGAGTTGAATCGAATCAACGTAACCCACGATCCCATTTGGTTTTAGAACGCGCAAGCTCTCTTGGAGGATTTTGCGGCGGACCTCTAAAGGCATCTCGTGGTAAAGGAAAACGGAGTAGATCGCGTCAAACGTAACTTCTTGAAAGGGTAATTGGCTCCCGTCGCCCTGCAGAAGACCTACCCCTTGGGTCGATCGCAGTTTTTTTTTCGCCACTTGTACATAAGGCTCGCTCAGGTCGATGCCGATTACTTGTGCCTTCGGGAAAGCAAGCTTCATGAAATGGGTGGCTCGACCTGTGCCTACTCCGATTTCAAGAAATTTTAAACCTTTACCCTCAGGAGATTGAGTAAAATGACGCTTAAAAGGTTCAATGATCAGGCGCCGCATTGCATCGGTCGCACCCGAAAATAATAAATCCACCTCATAATCATAAACCTCGGCTGAGCGGGCACCCAGATAGCCATCGGTCTGGAAATGAAAGTTCCTTTGATAATAGGGAGGCATATCTTGGAGGTACTCTCGGGCCTCTGCAGAAAACTCATTAGAAATGCCTTTAGTCCTGCGGTATCCCACACGAAACCCATCAGCAATGACTTTTGGGAACTTCAAAAGTGATTCCATGCTCAGCTCAGGGGCGAGTACCGTTAAGGGATAGATTCCTTGTTCGATTCGTTGAATGTCGTGATCAAACAAGTCATTCAGACCTGCTTGAAGCAGCTTCAGGAGGGCAATATCTTGGTAGCGAATGGGTGTTTTGAACCCTAAAAACTGGGACGCCCGATTTAACGCCCAATACTGTGCGCCAAAGTAAAGACTGCGAGCCTGGCAGTATGCTTTTAGTCCGGCCCTCAAAGCACGCTTGGACTCAAGTTCTGGGAAGACCATGCAAAACTCCTTTGGATGAATGTCACCGGACCTATTACCCCATCGTTGCGAACTCTTTTCGGACACTGAAAGGCAGAGCGGCGACCCGCGGTCGCTCTCATCTTTCGGATGGTATTTAGCCCGGATGGTATTTAGCCAGATGGTGTTTAGCAGATTGTATCACACTTTTGCGAAGCGTTTTTCGCTCATGAAGGCTGCCAGAATGTCAGGAACGTCGTTGACTTGTCCGTGTTGGCAGGAGATTCTCTGTTGAATATGGGCCAATCTTTTTCTTCGATTCAAAATGGTCTGCAGGCGATTCGGACTGTCGTGTTTGGAAAAGATGGGACGACGGAGCTCGCCTTGGCTGCAGTGCTTGCCGG
>CAINWE010000044.1 GCA_903854365.1 Oligoflexia bacterium | reverse complement strand
GCGATTAGTGAAAAGTTGAAATCTGAAATTCGGAGTATGAAACAAGCTCAGCGAAACGCTAACGATGGCGTTAGCTTGATTCAGGTGGCTGAAGGCGCGATGAGCGAAGTCAGTAATATTTTAGTCCGCCTCCGAGAACTCTCAATCCAATCTGCTTCCGATACGCTGGGGGATGTTGAACGTGGATTTTTGAACAAAGAAGTGCTGCAACTTAAGGCTGAAATTGGTCGTATTACCAGTTCGACCGAATACGGTGGCACCAAGCTTCTCGATGGCACCGCTCCTGTTCTTGAGCTTCAAGTAGGTACCAAGAACAATCCATTGAATGACCGTTTCATCTTCGATACGCAAGCCTTGACGACGACTTCTAGCGTATTAGGTATTGACGGAATTTCGGCCGAAACAAAAGCCAACGCACAGGCTAACCTCGGAGTGATCGATTCTGCGATTCAAAGACTAAACGGAAATCGATCGACTCTCGGCGCGCTTCAAAATCGTATTCAATCGACGATCAATAACCTAGGGGTTTCTCGTGAAAATCTCGAGGCAGCCAATAGCCGAATTCGCGATACCGATATGGCCGAAGAATCCAGTGAATTGGTCAAGGCTAATATTCTGAATCAAGCGACTGTTTCAGTGTTGGCGCAGGCCAATCAGACTTCGCAATTAGCGCTGAAGCTTCTGAGTTAATGCTTGTTTCTTAGTCATAAAGGCTCTATAAGAGCCGTCTATGGCTGAAACGAACGAAGCATATTGTGTCAAGTGTAAATCGAAACGTGTGATGAAAGATGGTCAAAGAGTGACCATGAAAAATGGGAAGGATGCCATGCAAGGGAAGTGCGAAACTTGCGGGACAGGTATGTACAAAATCATGCCTAAAAAATCCTCCTGATCTGGGGTTTTTAACTGGATCGTGTTTTGTCATGAGTGAAAAATTGTTTTTCCCCATTAACCATCCTGACTACCGTTATCCGGTGTCGAAGAACGTTTACTGGGGGAAGTTGCAGGGCCTAGGTCGTACAGTTTTTTGCGACCAGCAAACCGAGGCGTTTCGAGGGAGAGCCAGAGAGTTATTCCCGTCGAACCCTTCGGGGGCGTTGACAGTCGAGATTGGCTGCAACGCAGGGCATGTGACTGTGGAGTCAGCAGTTCAGTCGCCACAACAAAATTTCATCGGCATTGATTGGAAGTTTAAGGCAATCTTTCGAGGCGTCGAAAAAGGCACCAAAAAAGACCTTAAAAATCTAGTTTTCTTTCGGGCGCACGCTGAAAGAATTCCTTTCATCTTTGGTTTGGGAGAAATTGATCGCCTGAACCTTTATTTTCCGGATCCTTGGCCCAAGAAAGCGCAGATGAAAAACCGGTTTTTGACTGCAGAACGGTTGCGAGTGATCGCTCCTTTAATGAAGTCGGGCGGGCTTTTTCATATCAAGACGGATCATCGTGGATATTTTGAGTGGATGATCCAGGCTATTCAGGCAAGTCTCGATTGTTGGGAAGTCATGAGTGTGAATGAAGATTTGCATCGGCACCATGCTGCGCCCCATTTGCTGACGTTTCCGGAAGTAACGCTTTTTGAAAAGCTCTTTATTAAAGATCGAATTCCTATTCATGAGATTTGGCTAAAAGCCCGCGTTTAGATGATGAGCTGTTTCGTGAGCCTGCGTTCTTCATGAGGCATTCGTTCTTCATCTTAGTTTTTGATGATCACTAAATCTTGCGAGTAAGGTTTTAATCCACCGCTAAACTCAAACTCTACATGAATTTTGTTGGGCCCTTGAACTAGCGGGATATAATCGGTCGAAAAGTGACGAGAGTTGTTTTGGGCGAAGACGGTAGCCATGAATTGGTTCGAGTCGTTTTTGATGACCGCCGCGTTGAGTTTAATGCCCTCAGTCGTAGGTTTGATCCCGCACATTTCTCCTTGGAGTCTGGCTTTCGTCGCCTGAGTCACTGATTCTCCCCCTTTGGTGCAGTCGAGCTCGAGATTGAGCAGGGGCGAAGGTTCAGTGGATGCGGCCCTCCTCCCTTCGGACGTCGGTTTGGCCTTCATGGGAAGAAGTGCGCTTTGGGATAAATTCGATGGCCCTTGGTAAAGTAGCTGGTAGAGGGATTGGAGAAAAACGATACTCAATACCCCGGCGATGAGTCCTTCGATAGGGCTGATTCGAAATTGTTTCTGATTGTTTTGGTCTGCTAAAGTCATATATCCACCTTTCGGTGGAATACTTGATAGCTTTAGTTTTTTTAGTCTGATAGACTCTACGTTATGGACATTCTTGGACAATCTGCGCTCTTTGTGGCTTTGACTAGCTTTGCTCTAGGCTTCTCGGTCCTCTCAAGAAATGTAAAAAATACGCTGTTTATCTCGTTTGCGATACTGACGACTTTGATCAGTTCGT
>CAINWE010000043.1 GCA_903854365.1 Oligoflexia bacterium | reverse complement strand
GTCGTTAAGCACCACCAGCCAGAAGCCGCTATTTTAGCTGCTGAAATGGCTA
Source organism: Oligoflexia bacterium (assembly GCA_903854365.1). Lineage (GTDB taxonomy): Bacteria > Bdellovibrionota > UBA1018 > UBA1018 > UBA1018 > CAINWE01. The sequence goes on along the minus strand of CAINWE010000043.1, from coordinate 3,311 downwards.
ACATAATTCTTGAGAAAAACATCTACACGTACTTTGCAGACGAAAGTACCCTACTGGCGAAGGAGATTTCTCGCACTCTAGAAAGAAAGAAGAAGTGGGTTCGCATCGTACCCAAGGCCGAACTTCCGAGCGAATGTGATTTAATTATTGTTCTTGGAGGTGATGGAACTTATTTAAGCATTGCGCGACTCATGAGTCAGCGCAGTATTCCTGTCATGGGCATTAACCTTGGACAGCTTGGATTCTTAACAGAATTTAAACGAACGGAAGCGATAGGCGCATTAAAGTCTCTTCTCGAAGGCGCAGACCCGATTATCCATCAACGAGATTTACTTTCCGTCACACTGCAAAGAAAAAATAAGCTTATTTATCAAGGTCTCGTCGTCAACGATGCCGTGATCTCTAAAGGAGCCATAGCGCGCATTATCGGCATGGAAATTTGGGTCAATTCCCACTGGGTCAACCACGTGCGCGCTGACGGCATCATTGTCAGCACTCCGACTGGATCTACTGCATACGCACTGGCAGCAGGCGGACCACTCGTAGAACCCTCCGTTCCGGCATTGGTAATCGCCCCTATTTGTCCCCACAGTCTCACTCTGCGACCTCTAGTAATCTCGGATGAGTCCGAAATCCGGATTCGCCTCACCGATCGCCCGGGACATGTCCTTCTCACACTCGACGGCCAAGATGTGGTTGACATGAAGGAAGATGACGTCGTAAATTTGCGCAAATTTAAGGACCACTCACTGAAGCTCATCGCTTCACCGGATCGTGATTTCTTCAGCCTGCTCCGAGAGAAGCTTAAGTTTGGAGTTCGTGACTAGATGCTTGAGATTTTAAAAATTAAGAACATTGCTATTATTGACTCGGCAGAGATCCGTTTTTCTTCGGGGCTCAATATTATATCAGGAGAGACCGGGGCAGGAAAATCGATCATTATCGCAGCTATTTCATTACTACTAGGAAGTAGGGCCAGTGTCGAATTGATCCGAGCTGGATGCGAGGAAGCCTTAGTCGAAGGCTTCTTCAAGGTTTCGGAGATCCCCTGGATTGGGGCAAGGCTCGAGAAAGCAGGCTTTGCCTCCCCTGGATGCGAGCTCTTAATTAAACGAAGTGTTCACCGAGCCGGCCGACACCGAATAGCGATTAATGGAGAACTCGCTACCCTCACCACTTTGCAGCGACTTTGCGAAGGGCTAATTGACCTCTGCGGACAAAACGAACATCAGTCCCTTCTGAAGGCTCAAACCCAACTCGAGCTCCTCGATCGGTATGGTGGTCTAGCAGAGCAGACCAAAAAATTTACTTCCCACTTCCATCAAACCGTCTCGTTGCGGCAAGATCGAGAGACCCTAGAAAGAGCAAGTATCGAACGAAATAGTCGAGCTGCTTTTCTACAATACCAAATTGACGAAATCACCCAAGCGCAACTTCATGTAGGTGAAGACGAGGAATTACAGAGAGATAAGCAACTGCTACAATCCTCTGAACACCGTGCTCAAACTTCTGAGGGGGTGCTGCAAATCCTTGAGGCCGAAGACCACGGAGTTCAAAACGCGCTGCGCTCTGCGCTCCAAAAGGCCAAAATACTCTCTCAGCTAGACCCTGCTAACCAGAGCCTTTCTCAACTCCTCATGAGTGCATCTGCAGAAATCGAGGAAGCGATTTTGAATTTGAACCGCTACTTAGGCTCTATCGATTTGGAGCCTGAGAGACTTCAAATAATTCAGGATCGACTTACTCTCATCGCTGATTTGAAAAGAAAATACGGTCCTCAAATTAAGGATATTCTAGAGAAACTATCCAATTTTGAAATCGAGTTTGAAAAATTGGGGCAGGTCGAAGACCACTTGAACGAGGTTTCAAAAAAACTTGAAGAAACCCAGGATCTCCTCATCGAAACAGGAAGGACCCTCTCCTCAGCCCGACAAAAAATTTCTACCCAACTCGCGAGCTTAGTGACCCAAGAACTCAAAGACCTACAAATGGGCGAAGCGCAATTTAAAGCGGAGGTCCGTCTCAAGGATGACCTCTCGGAGTGGGGAGCCTGGGGAGGAGACCAAATTCAATTTCAAGTACAAACCAATCGCGGCGAACCGGCTCGTCCGATTGGCAAAATTGCTTCGGGCGGGGAACTTTCTCGACTCATGCTGGCTATTCGACGGGTCATTGCCGATCGAGGCGGCATCGGAGTCTATCTCTTCGATGAAATTGATGCAGGCATTGGCGGGCAAACGGCTTTTCAAGTAGGCAAGAAACTGCGATCAGTAGCCCAGTACAACCAGGTCATTTGCATTACCCATTTGCCTCAAGTGGCCTCTTTTGCACATCACCACTTAGTCGTCCGCAAAGGACAGCAAAAAGATCGCACCACCGCGCAAATTCTTGAGCTCTCTCATTCCAACCGTCAGGAGGAAATCGCCCGAATGCTCGGTGGCCCAATGCTCAGTCGTAAAAACTTGGAAAACGCCTCCGAACTGCTTGAGCTCGCAATCCAAAGCACAGCAGATCAGGCGCTCAAGCCTCAAAAATCACGCCCACAGAAAAAAACCCGCACCCCTCTCTCAGGCGGAACCTCCTCAAATCCCGCTCTACGGAGCGGGTAACTTTTCTCTCTGAATTTTATCATTGCCCGGCAGCCACGATAAAAAAGACCCATGAGCTCGAGGATACCCAACATTCACGTACTGCCCAGTGCGTGATCCAATCTTAAAAGTCATCTCATCGAGATCATGGCAATGCCCCATGACTACAAAATCGTCACCTTCAACTAGCCGCTCGGCCGCGAAACTCCGATAAAGCTTTCTCAAAATCTCCCGGCGCTCGAAGGGTACCTGGCTCATGAGCAGAGGATGACGATGGCGACTCCTTCGGCTACTCCATTGACCCAAACGATCCAGCCAAGCCCCAGGGACCAGACTAAAAGCAATCCGTAGCGGCCAACTTCGAAGTAATGCCCGCAAAAAGAGGTAACCGTAATCGCGCTGATCCACTGTGTCGCCATGAGCGACGTAAAATCGTTTGCCGTGAACCTCGAAAGCAACAGACTCGGAGTGAACACTCAGCCCTTCCACCTGAGCAAACGCCCCTTTCAACAAAAAATCGTGATTGCCTTCGATGTAATAAATTTTGACCCCATTTTGACCTGCTTCCCTCAGAGCCTCGATCAACTCTCGATAGCGATGATGAAAAATCGGCTTGGTACCGACAAAAAGATCAAAAATGTCACCTGCTAAAACTAAAATATCACTTGGGTGAATTCGGCTGCGCAAAAACGCTAATAAGACTGAATACAAAGGGTCATCAGG
>CAINWE010000042.1 GCA_903854365.1 Oligoflexia bacterium | reverse complement strand
GCAGACAAGCGAACACGAGATTTTGGCATCAAAATCCGAGCAACCGCCACAGTCCTCACCAATTCAAGCGGGTCTACTGCTTGAGACTCCGCGAGCGGCGTGCCCTCGACCGGAATCAGAAGATTGATCGGCACGGACTCGGGCTGAGGATCAAGGCTCGCCAGCTCCGCCAACAGAGCACATCGATCCCGTGGAGTTTCGCCCATCCCAATAATCCCGCCGCTACAAACGGTGATTCCAGCCTTACGGACGGACTTCAAGGTATCTAACCGGTCGTCGTAGGTTCGGGTCTGAATAATCTTTGAGTAGTACTCTCGGCTCGTATCAAGGTTGTGGTTGTAAGCATCCAAACCCGCCGCTTTAAGACGCTCGGCTTGAGACTGAGTCAACATTCCGAGAGTCACGCAAGCTTCCATTTCGGCTTCTTTAACGAGTTTAACCATGTCGATCACTTGGTCAAACTCAGGACCATCCTTCACACTGCGCCAGGCGGCGCCCATGCAAAAACGCTGAGCCCCGTTTTCCTTAGCGTTTTGAACCGCTTTCTTCACCTCGGTCAAGTCCAAGAGTCCGTGCCGGTCCACGCCTGTCTCATAGTGCGCCGACTGCGGGCAGTAAGAGCAGTTCTCGGGACAACCGCCGGTCTTAATAGAAAGGAGGGTACACTTTTGAATTTCGTGGGGGTCATGGTGGGCACGATGTACCTGATGAGCTTCAAAAATCAAATCCATCAAAGGTTTCTGATAAAGAACTTCAGCTCGACTGAGGATATCATTCATGAAAACGATCCTTACTAGGTTTTACGACTCGATTTAATGACTCGGTCTTGTCCTGCGCTATTTCTTGGTCTGGCTTCTGCTCGTTTGGCCAGATGCTTTCTCCAGGAATTTTTAAAGCCCCCAGTATCCCCAGAATGCCCCGGATTGCAACTAGTATCGTCAACTCTTTACCTAAAGAGGCCTCGCACCAAACGCCCGACGCTGAGTATTTTTCTTGGCGAGCTCAAGCGGATGAGCTAAGAGAAGCCCTATCATGGCAGGCATTAATCCGTATATTCAGGCCCCCGAGTTAATCGAGAAGCCTACCCAGAAGTTTACGATCACTTATCTCCCAGAGGGGAAAACCATCACAGTCGACCCAGCATCCCCTCATGGGAGCGGGACGGGACTCCCCGGAAGCGTACTCGATATTGCCTTGGCTGCAGGCATCGACATCGATCACGCCTGCGGAGGGGTATGCGCTTGCTCGACTTGCCATGTGATCATCGAAAAGGGATTTCAATCGTGCAACCCCAGCACCGAAGCGGAGGAGGACCAACTCGAGCAGGCGCCCGGACTCTCTTCCCAATCGCGCTTAGCCTGCCAATGCGTTCCCAACGGAAGGGAAAATTTGGTAGTCAAGATCCCTGCATGGAACCGTAATTTAGTTCGCGAGTAAGACCCACGTTCCAAACACAAAAGGATCCTTATGCCCCATCAACACCGAGAGCTTTCGATGATAGGACTCGCTGCAGGAATGGTTTTAGGAATGGTGACCCCAACGACGAGCTTTGCCTGGCCACCCTCGTTTGATGACCTGGCCCGCGATCTTCTGGCGGCAACCCAGCAACTTTTGCAAACATCAAGCAACCCAGTGACTTCGCCGAAAATTTATCTCCCCGAGAATCCCTCATTGAGCGAGCCCCTGCTAGGCCCGGACGCACAGCAGGAAAACCAACCCCCCGCGCAGCCCAAGCGATCCCCCCAATGCCCGATCTCGCTACCCAGAGCGAATGAGGTACTCGTCGCACTCCACGCCCCTTTTTTGATGAAGCTCTACTCTCAGGGCCCGGGCGAAAACATTCTGAGCGTTGACCGTTTTCAACAGCTGCTCCTCACGAACCCAATTCTGCTTTCCCAAGCCACATTCGAGTATTTTTCCGATTCAAAGCAGCTCGAAAAGCTTGCTGCTCTACCCTCTGAGCGCGATCGAGAGCAACAGATCCTATTCGATCTCAACGGAGCAAACACATCATCGCCTTAAGACCCCCACGTTAGTCCGTCATAGCGCCTGAGTTTTGAACACCCAGAGGTGGCTCAACCGAACCATTCAGTGATCGTACCGCCGCTCCCTGGAGTGGAGAGCGCATCATACGAAAATTTCGCACTGGCATCGCGTACGCCTCCAAGATCCGCATTCTCACTTCATTCAAGTCATCCTCTTTCCATCCCGAGGACGAGCGTAGTTCGGGTCGAGGAGAACTCGCGCGCAACGTATCCAATTGTTTTTCGAGTCGATCCAGGAAAAAAGCTTTTTGCGAGGCCGTATACTCGTGAACGTAGGTTGAGCCGGCCTCGACCAAATCCATAGCAATATAATGGGACGGCCAGAGCCGATACAGCCGATGCATTTGCTCATCCAACTGCGAGCAAAAGTACTGTAACACTTCCTTTTTGATTTGCCCTTCAGAACCACGACTCATCCACTCTCGGACCGCCAGAGGCACTCGACTGAATGAAGCCCCAAAAGCGACGTGAACCCTGCCTTTGTAGCCCGTAATTCCATTCATCATACTGAGAGCATCCTCGCCCGCTGACTTAATATAAGCTCCGTCCCTCGCGGTGACAAAAAGCTCATAAGCCTTCATCGCATCACAAGGATCGTACTCATAAGAAATAGCTAACGGTACGAGGTGGAGCGCCTCAAGATGATCCAGCATAGACCCGGGGCCTGCCATCGCTAGCATCTTCAAAACACCCGGATGGGTGCGATCGTCGCCATCCTTCGCACGACCCTCGCGCTGCGCAATCCACACAGAATCTATTTTTTGATCAATCTGCCTTCTGATAAACTCTGAGAGCAGCCCCGACCATTTCAATAAATCTCGCGGGGGAAGACCCCTCTTTACCGTAACGCCTTTATTCATTTTGACCAGGTCCACAATCACTGGATGAGTCAATAAGTTATCTCCGAGGCAAATCTGAGGCGTGGGAATCTGATTAAGGAAAAAAACGTACGAAACCCAAGCCGGATCGCAAACAATATCTCGATGATTTGAGAAAAGAACGTATTTTTGCCCGACCAAAAAATTCTCTAAACCGCTGACCGAAAGGCCATCTGTAGTTTGAGCCTCGATCTCTGCAACGATGCGAGAAATCACCCTCCGTTGAAACTCATCAGCCGAGTCCATCGACTGGGGCTCATTGAGAAACGCTCCTAATTCTAACTTTGGAAACATGCGAGCTAGCTGCCCCATCAATTTTGAATTCGCTAACAGCCGTGACCAAGCTGCATTCAATTCAGAACTGTTTTGATAGGGCAATGAAGACCTAAAGTCGAAATGTTCCGAGTTCCTCATGACTTAACTCTAATGGAATTGACCCCAAAAAACCAATCGATTTTTGACAGCTGATGCGGTCCCAAAAGCCACTAGTGAAAGGTTTTCAGATCAAGAATCGCTGTAGCATTTCCTGGGTTACCGATCATTCTCTTCAGCAAGCTAGCGTAAAATGCAATTTCGTAGGCCAAATCGTAAGAAACTAAGCCAGAGCGGGTTTCTAGAAAGTGTAAAAACGCTCCCAAATTCCGCTGCCTCACCTCCTGCTGAGCCCGCAAATACTCGACCCAATCGGGCAATAATGCAGGCTGTTTCAAGGCACTCTGAATGCGGGTCATCAATTCAGGCAGGGGACCTTGGACCCACTCCTGAATTTGACCCTGGGTTGCATGATTGAGTCGCTCTAAATGCTCGCGGACCGCACTTAAAGAGTGATGGGCACCCTGCAGGAGTCCCTTGGAATCTTCAATCCGCTGCGGTCCTTGAGCCGTCAAAAACGACTCTCGAAGTAAATCAGGAAGCGAAGAACTCTCAATAAACTGAATATAGCTAATCGCTTGGTCAATGAGAGATAGATCGGTATCCACACCTCGGAACGAATTTCGGAAGGCTGCTTTTAAGTCTGCATTTTCCTCCATCCGCCTCATCAAAAACACGGCCTCTCCCAACATGTCGCGACAACTCTCCAGCCCAAGCAAGACGCCGTCTTCGCGATAACCGACCCGCAAAATCACGTTCAACAAGGTCATCAAATCCGCTAACTCGTTCTCATCTTGAAGCTGAATCGACGCAAACTCTCGATCCTTCAAAAACTCAGGATCGAGCTGCAGACTTGACCTTAAATCGGCCTCGACTGACGCAGTGAGCGCAAAGACTTGATCAATTGATTTTTCAGAACAGCTAAAAATGTAATCCGTCCACTTACGACCAAAGGAAGAATAATCTGGCTTAAGCTGTTCTCGAACCTGCGTTGCCCAAAGATTAGCGCCAATGGCAGAGGTAAAATCGGTATCCAAACCCTGACACCAATCGCCAAAGACCACTTTTAAATCAGGCTGACTCTCAAACGCGGCACTCTGCTCCAAAAAATTTGCCCACTCCAGGAGCTTCTCTGACATTTGCAGACGAGTTGCAGACTTCTTAGCCTGAGCGACCCATTCAGGCCTCAGCAAATCGCGGTAGGCTTGAACCGCCTTTTGATACGACGAACTCATGACCCGAAACATCCCCCCGGAACTCAGGTGAAATGCTGTTTCACGGAGCTTTTCGGAATTTTTCACGTCATCGAGCCGAAACAGATTGGCCAACCGCTTTCTCGATTCCAAAAGAGGTCGCGCCCGATCTTTCCACATTTGAAGGCGAACATATTGAGGGGCATTCAAAATTCGCGGTAATCGCCAGGCAATTAAATTCTTTGGCAGCCGCCTCAAGCAATCAACACCGTCCAAAAAGGTCCTCACCTCGGACGGCCTCTCAACAGCAGGGACACCCTCGTGTTGACCCAAGGCTTCAAAAACCTCTCGAATCTGCTTCACGTGAGCGACTCGTTGCTTCAGAAAATCAATCCTATGAATGAGGTCTTTTCGAGTACAAGCGCCCAACTCATACAGACGACTCAGATCGCAACCCTGAGTTAGCAGCGTCACGCCAGAATCGATGAGGTGTGAACTGAGAAACTCTGAACTCATCTCACTTGCCAATTTATCATGCAAAACCCGAGCGCTTTTCACATCACGGGCAAAGTCAAAGACTACTTTTCGAGATTCGGGGCCAATTAACGCCGGAATCAATCGAGTCTGCTGGACATTTTCCTTCCAAGAGGGACAAGCCTGAAGCCAGCGAAAAATAGACTCGACCTCACCCACTGACAAATGAGGGAGCCCATTCAAAAAAATTGGAAACGACTGTACTTCCACCCAAAACTTATTGAGCTGAATCCCCACAAAACGCATGAGTCGAACGAATGACTCCGAGTCCTCATCCCGATGCTCAAAATGAGCAAATCCCTTCCACGGATGCTCAGAGGCAGTCGGGTAGCCTTGCAAAGCTTTCTCAGACAAGATCTGCAACTGTCGAATTAATGCCCGATTTAAGTCAAATTGATGTTGAGACGTTTGCTCAGCCTGGGGAACATCAATGGGATCCAAAGCGCGAGCGAGTTCTGGATTCTGCTCCTTCAGGAGTAAATAATGTGAAATCACCTGATGCAAAGTTTTTCCAACAGATCCGACATCAGACTGAAGTTGAAGCATGTAATCTTGAAGTTGCTGGTTGACGCTTAGACTGGATCTTTCATGTTCTGTCATAATCAAATCCTTTTGTTCTTACTAATTGGTATCTTATTCTGATTTTTATTCAATAGGTCGCTAGCATTTTGTTAGGACAAACACCCATAGACTTGGACTTGACAGAGATCTCCAGGAATGTTTGAATGCCGAACTATTCTTAACCGGACAAAAACTCAGACAAAAAAAATCTCTCTTAGAATTTTATCTTATAATATTCACAAAGGATTTAGCTCGTACAACAGAAAATTCGTACTCGAACAAATCCGAGCAGCCCTGCACAAAATTCATCCTGACCTGATCTTACTCCAGGAGGTCGTCGGGAAAAACGAAAGCCACTCCCAGAAAGTACGAGAATGGCCAAATTCCTCGCAATTTGAATATCTTGCAGAAAAGCTTTGGCCTCACTTTGCTTACGGAAAAACCGCTTCGTACACCGACGGGCACCATGGCAATGCAATTCTCAGTAAATTTCCTATTTCAAAATGGGAAAACCTAGACGTCTCTACTCACCCCCTAGAGAGTCGGGGCATACTCCACGGACTCATTCAACTCCCCCACCAAGCTCATCCTCTGCACGTCATCTGCACCCACCTTGGACTTTTGGAGCGCACGCGTCAGCGACAAACCCAAAGCCTCTGCGATCGAATCAAAGCCACCGTACCCAAGGGCGAGTCGCTCGTGGTCGCGGGCGACTTCAACGACTGGAGAGAGCAAGTTTCGATGAAACTTCAATCCGAGACCTCCCTAAGTGAAGTATTCTTTCACCTTCACCGAGCACACGCTCGCACGTTTCCCAGCTGGCTTCCTTTTTTACCTTTGGATCGAATTTATTTTAGAGGAATGACTCCGCTCTCAGCAGAGTGCTTGGTAGGCAAACCCTGGAACCAACTCTCCGATCACTCAGCCGTTTGCGCTGTGCTCAAGATCTAAGCCAGGAGCCCCAGGGATCGAAAAACTCTCTTCAGAAGAGCGAGGCCGACAGCAATGACCAAAAAAACACTCAAAAATACGGCACCTAAAGTGAGCGTCAGAAGCACCACGATCACGAAAACAGGCACCATCCACCCATTCACGCGAAAGACACGCGTCCCTATAAACGCGTTCCCGCTGGAGGATCTCCATTCCGGAGCCGGAGCCTCCCTCAAAACCTCGCCGTTCGCGTCGAGCACGGTCGCTTCCTTCACTTCTAATAACGTACCGTCATCCGTCTTCAACTGCATGGGCAGATTCTAGCTAATTTTCGAAGATTTTACCAGTCGCCACTCGCCCCACCACCGCCCGACGCCCCACCACCGCCCGACGCCCCACCACCGCCAGAAAATCCTCCGCCTCCGTCCGACGAACCACCCCAGTCGCCGCCCCAATCAGAACCTCCACCTCGATACCCGCCGCCCCCAAAGCCGCCCCCACCCCAACCCGACCGTGGAGGCCCACCCTTTGAAAAAAGTCGAATCAATCCAATCAACAATACCCAAAGGAAGAGAACAAAAAGCAACCCGCCAGGCCCTTGAAATCCTCTTTGAGAGGTCTTAGACACCAAGTGACCTTCCCCTCGAAGAATCGCTTGAAACTGTCCATCTTGAAGCAAAGGACTCTGAATCACTTCTAAAAGCTCCTGAGCGGCGCCCAAAAGGGCTCCATCTGGATCCCCTCGCTGTAAAGCCGGGCGGACGACCTGCGAAAGAATCCGTTTAGATTGGAAGTCGGTCAGTACAGGCTCTAACCCATAGCCCACTTCAAGCCGGGATTTCCGATCATCCCAATAAATCGCCAGCAAAACCCCATTATCTTTGCCTTTGTGTCCGATCTTCCAAGCCTTAAAAACCCGATTCGTCCAATCGACGGGATCTTGACCCTGAAGTGACTTAAAAATGGCAAAAATAATCTGGTCTCCAGCCACACTCTCGTGAGCTGAAAACAGCTGATTCAAAGCACGCGTGGTTTGAGCTTTCAAAACCTGGGGCTCATCCACAATAAACCGAGTCGGAGGAGGCGGCAAACTCACTTCGGCAAAGCCAGGAACGCTCCAACCCATCACTAAAGCGAGGAATAAAATCGAGCCGAAAATAATCCTAGACCCAAAAGAGGACATCCTCAGCACTCTCGTACCCATCAGAATTCAACCTTAGGGGGCGTTTTAGCTGTCGATTCTGCCTGAAAGTAGGACCGCGGCGCAAACCCCCGAAGAGAAGCGATAATGGACTGAGGAAAACTCCGAAGGTAGCTATTATAGTTGCGAGCTGCTTCAATAAACCGCATGCGCTCTACCGCGATTCGGTTCTCAGTTCCCTCGAGCTGCGACTGAAGATTCAGAAAATTTTGATCCGCCTTCAACTCGGGGTACTTTTCAGCCACTACCATCAAATGGGATAATGCTTGAGAAAGCTGCCCCTGCGCCTGATCAAAACGCTCGAAACTTTTTGGGTCATTCACTCTCACTTGACCCACCTGGGATCTTGCCTTGGTCACCTCTTCAAGAACCTGAGCTTCGTGCTTGGCATAGCCTCTCACGGTATTCACCAAGTTTGGAATTAAATCAGCTCGTCTCTGATAAACATTCTCTACTTGAGACCACTTTTCATTAACGGTTTCGTCCAAGTTGACGAGACTATTTGAGGCGCTAACACCCCATCCAAACATACCTCCT
>CAINWE010000041.1 GCA_903854365.1 Oligoflexia bacterium | reverse complement strand
TAAAAAAATACTCCTCCAGTCTTCTGAGAGCAGCGTCCTCGCCTGCTTGGATTTGGAAGGGGAAGGAGCTGCTTTCTTGATTTTCGTGGAGAAAGATCTCTTGAGCTCCTACTTCACCCAATATCCTGCTCCAGAAAGGCTGAGCAGAATTGAGTTGTCGACTGATCGGGTGAGTTTCGGGAGCAACGGGAGGGGTGAATTCAACTGCTTTTCTAAAGTCTGTGAAGATGGGTGGCAACTGCGTACTTGAAAAGGGCAGTCCTGTCTCCTCGAGGAGAGTTCGCTGATGAAACGCATGAACCTTTTTGGGATCGAGTTTCTTACAGAAAAGGGTCTCTGTCTGTGCATCCACATCATTCTCTTCTGCAGTGAAGTAGAGGTCTCGTGAACCGATCGTTGAGAATTGAAAAAGAATTTCGGCTGCGGCGCTGCATTGTGTGTCATATGAAGAGCCAGGTAGCTCGATTACAGCGAGTAAGATATTCATTTTATTCAGCTGTTCCTTCAACGATCGGAGAGACTGAAGTAGAAAGAGGCGACTCATTGTTTTGTTTGACGAAGTTAAAAAGTAGACACCGACGGCCTCTTGGGTATCGGCTGTGGCTGCCGCGAGAGTTCGGTTGTCGCGGGTTCTCAAGTCATTTCTAAACCAGATGAGTGATTTTTTCATAAATCGTAAGGGTTCCTCGAGGAGTTCAGGTTGACGAACCAAATTTTGACATCATTCAGCCATTCTAGTACCCTTCGAATCAGAGGTGTTAGTGATTATCATCGTAGGTGCAGGAGTAGCGGGGCTGACAGCTGCAAGGGCTCTCTCCGCGGCAGGATATGAAGATTACTTGATTGTTGAGCGGGCGAGACGCATTGGTGGGCGCGTGGCCACTGAGACCGATGGAGAGTTTTTATTCGACGTTGGATTTGCGGTTTTGAATCCTGCATACCCCATGGTTCAACGTTACCTTTCGATTGAAGCTCTCGGGCTTGGATACTTTCAATCTGGAGCACTCCTCTTGCATGAGTCGCCCCAGCGAGCCTTGTTGGTTGACCCCATCGCTCATCCGCTCGTAGCGCTTCAAACCTTAGCAAAACCTTTTCCTGGCTGGGGAGATCGGATGAGGACATTGCGTCTCCGGCTAACGGATGGTGGACTGAAAAAACCTCGTGACGACGGGCCTTCGACACTCGAGACCTTGCAAAAATCCGGCTTTTCGGAGTCCTACATCAAAGCCTTCTTTCGCCCGTTTTTCTCCGGTGTGTTTCTCGATGACGAGCTTTCTATTTCCGAAGAGCTTTTTCGCTACCAATTCGATTTTTTTAAAAAGTCGAGGGTGGGACTTCCTCGTGCGGGAATGCAGGGTGTGGTAGAGCTCCTTGCTGATCCGATTCCCAAAGAAAAGTTCATGCTGGGATGCACGGTGAGTTCTGTTCATAGCCGAAAAGTTACGCTCGAGGGTGGTCGCACGCTCGACGCTGCGGCAGTAATTGTTGCGGTCGACGAAGGTAGTTCTGTTGCGCTTTTTGGGAATCAGCGAGCGCCTGAAACACGCTCTATAGTCACTCTTTACTACGCTTCTGAAGAATGTCCCTGGCCCAACAGGCTTCTTGGACTAAATAGCACAGGCTGCGGTTGGGTAAATCACATTGCCCCGCTCTCCAAGGTGCAGCCTTCTTACGCAACGGGAAAGCGCCATTTGATGTCGGTGAGCGGTATTGGAAGGGGTCCCGTGAGTTACTCGGATCTCTCAGCGTGGAAGTCGGATGTGCAGGCCGATCTCGTGAGGTTGGTAGGCTCCGAGGCCAGTGCCTGGACCTACCTGCGGCACTATGTCGTCGACAAGGCACTTCCTAAAAAATTTGGGCGAAAGCCATCGGGACCAGACGAAATTTTTTTCGCGGGGGACTACGTTGAAAATCCATCGCTGCAAGGCGCTATGCAGTCCGGAGAGTTCGCAGCTGAAGAGGCCTTGAGCCGGGTGTTGCCCTTGAAACGAGTTTTGCAATGACCCGACTCGCACGTACCGTAATTGTTACCGGAGCATCGAGAGGTATTGGTGAAGCCGTGGTGCGGTGTTTTATTCGCGACGGTTTTCGCGTAGTCGGAATCGCCCGCTCCGCCGCAGCACTTGAACGGTTGAGGGTTGAGTTGGGGAGTGAGTTCGTGCCGATTGTCGCGGACCTTGGCAATCTCGAGGAAGCTGAACGCACTATTGCCTCTGTCCTGGAGCGCGAGGGTTCCAAAGTCGGCGGACTGGTATTGAACGCCGGAGTCTCGGCGAATCAGTTGTTTCACGAATCATCGAGAGAAAGTCGTGAGCGGGAGATGAACCTGAATTACCACTCTCCCGCGATTTTCCTTCAGCGAACGTTAGAGAGCTTTTCCCAACGTACCGAGAAAGGTAGAGATCG
>CAINWE010000040.1 GCA_903854365.1 Oligoflexia bacterium | reverse complement strand
TTGGTCTTTTGCAGCCACAAGTAATACGATGGTGAGCAATATTATTGGACAAAACTTGCAACATAGAGTAGTGGAGTTGATTATTAAAATCATGAAGTTGAGTGTATTGTTTGCGTCCATTATTTTTATACTACTCAATATTGCACCAGCTACATTACTAAAGATTTATGGACAAGGAGATGATTTTATTTTGGCAGCAGTACCGGTGGTGCGTATTATTTCTATTGCGCTTCTTTTAATGTCTGCTTCTACTGTATGGCTGAATGCAGTAACTGGCACGGGAAATACAAAAGTAAACTTGCAAATAGAAGTGGTTGCAATTATACTGTATTGCATTTATTCATACGTAGTATTAGAAAAATTAAAACTATCCATTAGCTGGGGATGGGGATCGGAATGGCTATATTGGATAAGTTTATTTATTCCTTCTTTTCTCTATGTGCAAAGTGGGAAATGGAAAGGCAAAAAGATCTAATTTTCTATGAAGTCAAATGACTATTTCAATCTATTAACCAAGTGAATATATTCTTCCATCGCTTCCTCTTTTGATTTTCCATTTAAGGCAGACCAGCTATTGATTTTTGCTTTACCTACAAAGTCAAATTCATTTTCAGGTGCTGCATCTGCTGGTGCATCACCAATAGTTGCTTGTTTGTATAATGCATACAATGAAAGTAAGGTTTCGTTGCTGGGTTTTACGGGTAACAACTTACTGCTAGCTACGGCTTCTTCAAATAATTGTTCTAGTTGCATATCTGTTTATAATAATGAGTCTAATATTTTTTTGCCTTCGAAAAGCTAGCGGACTGCCGGGTAAAACGCAAGAAAAACTGCCCTCGGGAATGAGTTGGCCCATGCTTTCGCACGAATCAGAGTGTGTAATTCCGACAAAAGCGGTTGCCTCATGGACAGGTTTCTGGGTAAAATTTTCCAATCAGACTTGGGGAGGAATCCAATGAGTACCATTCAAATCCTATTACTGGCAGTGGTTCAAGGTGCGGCAGAGCTTTTGCCAGTTTCAAGCTCAGCTCATGTCATTGTTGCGGAGAAACTGATGGGTTTAGATCCATCCAGTCCCGAAATGACGTTTCTCTTGGTGATGCTCCATACGGGAACCATGTTTGCGGTGCTGCTTTATTTTTGGCCTCGTTGGCGCAAGTGGGATCGAGAGTTTTACAAGCTCGTCGGGGTGGCGACTGCCGTGACAGGCGTGTTGGGGCTCGTTCTTAAGAAGTTGATAGAAGTCGTCGTTTTGGAGCACCTTTTGGGGCATTCCAAAGGAGAGCTGGAGTCACTATTTAAAAGTCTTCCCCTGATCGGGATCGCTCTGTTGAGTGTCGGGATTTTGATTAGTTGGGCAGGCAGAGGCGAAGGGAAGCAGTCGGGTGCGGAATCTTCCCGAGGTGCTTCGCGCGAGGCGGTGCGTTTCAGTGCTATTCATTCGTTCTGGATTGGGGTGGTTCAGGGGTTGTGTTTGCCGTTTCGTGGTTTTTCACGATCGGGTTCGACCATCTCGACTGGAATGTTACTAGGCCTCCCGCGAGTCCTTTGTGAGGATTTTAGTTTTGCCCTCGCGGTGGTTTTGACTCCACCGGTAGTATTGAAAGAGTTACATCGACTGCTGGAGGGAGTTGGTCCCGGCGGCTCTGCTCTTACGGGACTGAATTGGGGCGAGGTGCTGATGCCGGGGTTATTGGGGATGGTGTTTAGTTTTATGGCGGGCTATCTTGCGCTGCGGTGGCTTTCAAGCTGGCTGGAGTCGGGTCGTTGGAAGTATTTTGGTTTTTATTGTATTCTAGCTTCATTCGGGGTGTTTTGCTTGGCTGGGCTGGGATTTTGATTTGACAGCGGCCAAATCGTGACCACTTTAAAAGTTGATCGTGTTCAAAGCGAGGGAGATCTGTTTTGAACAACAACTAAAAAGTATGAGCAGATCAGGTAGAACTAGATAAGGAGTCCTTTTATGGCTTGGATGAAAAGAATCTTTCTGTTTATGGCCGTTAACTTTTTGGTCGTCTTGACCCTTTCGACGATCCTGCATGTTTTAGGAATTCGTCCTTATCTGACTGCTGCAGGGATTGACTATGGAAACCTCATGGGTTTCTGCCTTGTTTGGGGCATGGGCGGAGCGCTGATTTCTTTGGCGATGTCTCGGATGATGGCGAAGTGGATGATGGGAGTTCAAGTGATTGATCCCAATACTCGCGATCCAGAGCTTCAACGCTTGGTTCAAACGGTTCATCACTTGGCCCGGGCTGCTCACCTGCCCGCGATGCCAGAAGTGGGGATCTATGACTCCCCCGAAGTGAACGCTTTTGCAACGGGGCCTACTCGCTCACGAGCACTTGTTGCAGTTTCTTCAGGACTTCTCGGCCGAATGAGGGAGGGAGAAATTGAAGGCGTCCTCGGGCATGAAATTTCCCATGTTGCTAATGGCGACATGGTCACCATGACTTTGCTGCAAGGGATAGTGAACGCCTTTGCGATGTTTTTGTCTCGAGCGATTGCCTTTGCGATTGCGCAAAGTGTGCGCGGAGATCGTGAAGAGCGGGGCCGCGAGATGTCGCCGTTTGTAGCGTATTTGATCCAGATGGCGCTTGAAATGGTGTTTATGATTTTGGGTTCCATCGTCATTGCTGCATTCTCTCGTTATCGGGAATATCGTGCAGACGCCGGCGGCGCTAAGCTCGCTGGGCGTGAAAATATGATCCAAGCTCTAGAGGCTCTGCGCCGCACCTTCGAGCAAGTCGAAACAGCCGGGAGTCAACCCCAGGCGTTTCAGAGTATGAAAATCTCCAATCGTCCCGGTGGACTGATGGCGCTCTTTTCATCCCACCCTGCGCTGGAAGATCGTATCGCGAGGTTGCAAGCGGGTAGGTAAGGGAGTGAGTGAGTCGACGCCCTGTCTTGGTCTGTGAGGAGATTTTCGTCAGAAAACTCCGCTTTTTGCAGCCCCGAGTCTAAGGGTGGCAAATGCATGGCGTCTGTCGGATTAGTCTTGAGCAGGGGTGTGTTAAGAGGTTGGAGGCACAGCGTTAGCCAGGGCTAATTGTTGATTGTGATCAAGATTTTTTTTGCTGTGATCGGGACCTTTTAAAATATAATCTATTTATAGTGTGAAAATTCAAAAATTATATTTTAAATCTAATTAATTTACTGTAAAATAAGCACATGGACAAGAATCATAAGAGAAGTCGCTTGCTGATTTATCCTGCTTTTCAATTAAGATTGATCGTAGGTTTGGTTCTGAGTCATTTAGTTTTGGTGGGAGTGTTTTTTTTAACTCAGCTCATTTTTTTTTATTACTATAAGGCGATTGGTCAGAAAATGGGCTTACCCGCAGATCATATGTTTTATGGTTTCCTAGGTCAGCAGCAACAAAGAATGGCCTTCTTTTTTGTGCTTGCTTCTCTGGTTGTGATGGCAATGGGTGCTCTCTATTCTCTTCTTATTTCACATCGTGTCGCAGGTCCGATCGTTCGAGTCATGAATTATCTAAACGGGTATTCTCAGGCTCAAGAGCCATCGCCGGTGCGATTTCGAGAAGATGATTACTTTTTAGAGTTAGCGGATGCAGTGAATCAATTTGTTTCGCGGCAGGGTAAAGGTTCAGGTCAGGGGTAATGAATGAGAATGGGTGGGTCACAAAGTCGATTTTGCTTTGCGGCTTTCTAGCTCCGCTCGGGCTCGGTCTGTTCGGGTGTAC
>CAINWE010000039.1 GCA_903854365.1 Oligoflexia bacterium | reverse complement strand
GGAAGTCCTTACGGAATGGGCATGAACGGAATGGGCATGGGCACATTCGGCAGTTTTGGGGGAGGATATAGTCCGTACTTCCAGTCTTGGTAGAATCCTAACTGACTTAAACAAAATGGCCCCGTCTTCTCTGAGAGAAGGCGGGGTTTTTTTTTAAAGTTACTGGCGGGTGTGCCGAAGAGTACTGTGTCTGGGCTAGGAGGACTTTGGTGGGTTTCCGAGCTTAGGCGACTTGACTGGGGACCGCTGGCACCTGCCGATTTCGTCTGAGGAGGCGAATGAGGTACAGCAACAGGTGGTGGTGGTCCTCGTCCCTTTTATGCTAACCTTCGAGCCTTGTGAGAATCTAAATGGAGAATCTACATGGTCAGGCTCAATCATATCGGCATCGCTGTCTCTCAGCTTCCGCGAATCACACGGCTTTTCGCTATTCTAGGGCTACCGCTCGATCATTCAGAGAATGTTCCAGATCAGGGGGTCAAAACTCATTTCATTCCCCTTCCTCCACAGGCGGCTTCGATTGAGCTTTTAGAAGTAGTGGATTCAGAGGGAGCAGTTGCGCATTTTTTGAAAAAGCGGGGGCCTGGCGTGCATCACATCGCATTGAGCGTAGGAGACGGTGAGTTAAATTCTATCTGTGAAACACTCAGGTCCGAGGGGTATCGTCTCGTCTATCTGGAACCGAAACCAGGCGCCCATGGCGCTCGCATTAATTTTATTCACCCCTCATCGGCTGATGGGATTTTGATTGAACTCATGGAGGGAGGCAGTTCATGATGCCTATGTCTTTAACTCAAACACTCAAGTATCTGTTGGTCGCTAGCTTCGTGAGTTTCTTGGTGCAGCAGACGGGCGATCAGTTTTTTGGTACCCATCTTCTGTCTATTTTTGGACTCACGCCAAACGGGTTTTTTAGTAATCATCATTATTGGCAGATCTTCACTTATGCCTTCATTCACACCGATGTGGTGCAGCTCGTTTTCAATTTGATGATTCTTGCGCTGGTGGGTTCTGAGTTGGAGCGAACCTGGGGGCGGACGCAGTTTCTCGCTTATTATTTTTTCTGCACGGCTGCTACTGGTCTCATTTATCTGGCGGCTTCTTTTGCGTTTGTAGGGGGGTTGCCCCCCTTGATTGGCGCGTCTGGTGCCCTTTATGGCTTGTTCACCGCGTATGGTTTGATTTTTGGGGAGCGCGTGCTCCATTTTATGATGCTTTTTCCAATGAAGGCGAAACACTTCACCTGGATCCTTGCGGGCCTTCAGTTGATGACTGCGATTTATACTCCGGGTGGGGCGGTAGGTGGTTTGATTCACTTAAGCGGCATGGCGACCGGGTTTTTGTACCTTTTGATGAGGACGAAGTGGGTCTTGATCCAGAGGCAGCGGTCAAGGGAGTCCGTCTTCGCTCGAGCTTCGAGCACTAAAAAGAAAAAGCCTCGACATTTAAAATTGGTGAGTTCTCGATCAACCGAGCTGGAGGCGGCTGAGCCGGGTGCAGATGACCGTCCAAAGACTTGGCATTAGGATTTGGGTGGGGTTAAAGGCGTCTTGAGCTATTGACACGGGTGGCTTGGCCGATTTATCTATGTTCCCATGGTACTTTTAAGTGATGCAGTTCGTTTTAAGAAGTTCGACAACCGTCTTGTGGAAAGAAGCTTGGCAAAAGGAGTCCTCTCCTCAGGTGAGCTTGAGGTCGCTTTAGAGCAGCTTCCTGATGACGCAGAAAATGCGATTTGGGTCAGTCTCGAGTCTTTTTCTCACGAGGGCGGAGAGACTCCTAGTGGGCTCAAATTCGTCCCAATCCGCGGTTGATTCGAGTCATTCATGGAAAAATCTGAGGCTGCGGGTGGTGTGGAAGCGCTGACGATTCTGGGCACGGGTCCAGCAGGTCTAGCGGCGGCTATTTATAGTGCAAGAGCTAACCTTCAGCCTCTGTGCGTTGAGGGGGATCAGCCGGGAGGGCAGCTCACGATTACAAGTGATGTGGAGAACTATCCCGGATTTGCTGAGCCAGTCATGGGCCCTGATTTAATGACGGCTTTTCGAAAGCAAGCGGAGCGTTTTGGGACTCGATTTTTTCAGGGCCAGATTACTTCGGTTGACCTCTCCCGGCGGCCTTTTCGGCTGACTATGCAGGATGGACGAGAAGTCCTCACTCAGGCTTTGATCATCGCTACTGGCGCCTCAGCTAAGTGGATCGGGATTCCTTCGGAGCGCCGCTTGATGGGCAAAGGGGTTTCGGCCTGCGCGACCTGTGATGGTTTCTTTTTTAGAAATCTGGATGTCGTCGTGGTCGGCGGCGGCGATACGGCTCTCGAAGAGGCAACTTTTTTGACCCGTTTTGCGAAGTCGGTGACCTTGGTGCATCGTCGTGCTCAACTTCGG
>CAINWE010000038.1 GCA_903854365.1 Oligoflexia bacterium | reverse complement strand
CCTCCCCCACTCCGATTTTTAGAATCTCTCACCAATACTGCCTTCAGTAAGTTTTTTGATCGCTACCGCTAAATCAAGCTCAAACACCATTCCGCCCGAGTTGCCCAACCATAAACGGTACGCATTACACCGAGCCTCATGCTCAAAAAAATATTAGTTTAGGAAAAAACTTTATTTCTTGACTCCAATTGCCACGTCTTTTACTGATCAATTCCAACGAGGTGTGTGTGAAGTCGGGAAATCAAAAATTTTTATTCTTTTATTTTTTATTTATTTTTTCATTTTTCTACCAAATTAGATCGGCATATGCATTCAATGCTGAATTTGGAGTATCTCCTGATAATAATCAGGCCTTATTATTCTCGATATTAAGAAATGCAAAAAAGTCTCTAATAATTAATATTTATGAATTTGCAAATCCTTCGATCGCAGAAGAAGTCATAAAAAAAATTCAATCTGGCATCTGCACTCAGGTTCTAGTCGATGGAGATCCGGTCGGCGGCATCACAAAAGACAGCATTGCTTTGCTCGAGCGCATTGCTTCGGCGGTTGACACTGCAGAAGCAACCCGACTGAGCGCATCGATCTCGAATACTTCAGGCAAGCGAACTCGCGAAGACTTTGAAGGCCAAACCGATACGACCCCTGCAGCAGTGACTCCTCTGCCAATCTGCTCTCAGCTCCGAATCATGCCTCCCCAAAAGCTACTTCCTCCGGGAGTGAAACGACAATTCCGATACAACCACGCCAAATACGTGGTTGCGGACGGTGAGCGAAGTTTGATCTCTTCAGAGAACTTCTCCCTGAATGGTCACCCCGATGCCGGCTTGAAGGGTACCCGAGGCTGGGACATCGTCCTTGATGACGCCGAACTCGCGCAGACGCTCACTCAGCTATTCGTGGGCGATTCTAACCTCGCGCGCGGGGACGTTCAAGTTTTCGGCCGAGCTCTCAGTTCCAAACTCAAAGAGAAATGGAATACCCCTGAGGCTCCCGCCCAAGAAGGCGCCCAGAGCCATGATGCACCGGCTGAAGCCGCGGCAAATTTCGCAGCGCCAGCGCGCTCAGGGGATTGGATTCGAAGGGTGCCCGCTTACCCGATGGGCTCGGGAGCTGTTGAGAAGGCGACCCTCATCACTTCGCCCAACTCGGCACCCGCGCTTCGCAAGGTCATTGAAGAGTCACAAAAGCGAATTGACCTCAACTTCATGTCCCTCCCTAAGGATAGCCCGATCTTGGGATCACTCGTGGAGGCTGCGCGACGAGGAGTCACAACTCGACTCCTGCTCAACGACATGAAACTTTTCTCAAACTCCGGCAAGTCGAGACCTACCTCCGCCGTCTTAACAGCGAATTCGTCCAGTTCAGCTTCAAATGCAGCTTCTGGCTCCTTAGGTGCTGCACCCCCTCCGGCGGCCCGACGTCCATCGATGCCAAAGCGTGATCCTCAAGTCGAGACCGCAAAATTTGCCCGTCGTCTCGCTGCGTGCGAAAAAATTCCCATCGACGCACGGATCATTGACGCCCAGCCGATTGAAATTACCTACATTCACAACAAGGGGATCATCTTAGATACCGAAAAAGTTTTGATTAGCTCGATTAACGGGACTCAAAACTCCATGGATAACAATCGAGAGGTCGCCGTCTTAGTCAACAGCACCGCTGCCGCCCAATATTACGGACAGCTTTTTGACTCTGATTGGGATCAATCCCCGGTCATAGACATCAGCCGGGATCTTGCGCTCTTTCCTTGCGCCGGCACGTCCGTACTCCCGTCAGAAGTGCCTGCAGGATCGATTCTAGGGTTCTTGACGGGTGTTATTACAGGGAAGTAAAGCCCCCTGGCCTACAAACCTAGGGCCAACACCTTGAGCCGCTTGACCCGATCACGAAGGCCCGCTGCCTTCTCAAATTGCAGAGCTTTCGCAGCTTCTTTCATATCGTTCTCCATCGACTGAATCGTTTTTGCGAGAGCTTCGAGAGAAGTAAAATAATCTCCTGCCGTATCGCGAATCTCTGCAACCCGCGTCGACGGGTCTACGAAATCGAGTTCCGAGAGCCCCGACGCAGTCGAAGCAGCCGCGCTCCATAAACTTTGACCATGTCCCGAACCAGCGCCCGTTCTCAACGCGCGTTTGGCCAATTGAGCCTTATCCTTGGAGCGGAGGGTCTTTGGATGATCTCCACTCTCATCCGGACTGGATTGAGGAGCGATCGGAGCAGCAATCGCTTTTTGGATCGTCTTGGGCGTAATCCCATGCTGCCGATTAAAGTTCTCCTGGAGGATTCGGCGTCGCCGAGTCTCATCGATCGCCTGGGTCATACTCGCCGTCATCCGATCGG
>CAINWE010000037.1 GCA_903854365.1 Oligoflexia bacterium | reverse complement strand
TGTTGCCATTCGCGCAGAATTTAATGCTCTGTGGGTAGGACCGTGTGTTGGGTAATCGGAAAATCCAATTAAGATAACTGGCAAATTCTGTTCATCAATGTCAATTTTTACCTGCTCAAAGGGCCTCTCGAGTACAAAAGGAGTTATCGAGTACACAATTGGTCTCATACCATCGATTGCTAATCCTGCGGCAAGGCTTGTTATAGATTGCTCGCACATTCCTAGATTAAAGAATCTATCTGGGAATTTCTCACGAAATTGATGCATTTCTTGTTCAACATCTCCGGTCAGCAGGACAATATTTTCATCTTTCTCAGCTAAACGAGTTACGGTTTTGCCAAAAATTTCTCTCATGCTAACTCCTCTAAAGCCTGTTGCTCTAACTCTCCAGCAAGCCAATTGGAATGCCACTTAGGAGAATTTTCCATAAAACTGACCCCCTTGCCTTTTATTGTTTTAGCAACTATTAAGGTGGGTTTTAAAGCCTTACGGAAATCGATTTCCGTAATTTCGGAATTGTGACCATCAATTTCAAGCACTTCCCATCCCGCAGCTTTTGCTGTAGGGATCAAAACTTCAATTACGGGAAGTATCTCTTCAACAAAGCCTGATCCTTGAATGCCATTGTTATCAATGATAGCTACTAGATTATCTAGCTTGAGTTTTCCCGCCAATAATAAGCTTTCCCAAGTAGTTCCCTCTTGACATTCACCGTCTCCCATAAGGACAAATACTTTACTTTTGTCTCCCTTTAATTTACGCGCCAGGCTCATTCCCATTGCAACGGGAAGCCCGTGTCCCATGCTTCCGGTTGTACAAAAAATCCCATTTGCGGGGTCATAATGCGGATGACCTTCCAGAATTGGATTAAATCCTTGCTCTCTTAAAAGTACGTAGTAGACCCAACATCCATGACCCTTGCTCAAAACGAATCTATCTTCATCATTTAAAATCTTGTCAAATAAATCAATAAGTATCTCGGCGCAACTAAAACTCCCACCATAGTGGTAACCACCGTTGCTTTTGCTCAAGGCAATTGCGTCCCGGCGAACTTTCTTGGATCGCTCTGATAGCATATTTCTCCTAATTAAAATCAATCATGATTCTACCTGCTCGACCAGTTTTTAGCATGTCAAATGCTTCGTTTATGCCTGTTAATGAAAAACGGTGAGTAATTAGACTTTCAAAGTGAAGGGCGCCATTTTGATAAAGGTCTAAATAACGAGGAATATCGATATCTGGATTGGTCTTTCCGCCCTGAGTAGCTTTAATAGTTAGCCCATTTCCGTTGAAGAATCTAAGAGCTTCATGCAAAATAATAGAATCACCGGGTCGGGGTTGACCAACTAAAATTAATCTTCCTGAGTTTAAGAGGTTTAAAAATACTTTTGAAATAACTTCAGGATTTCCAGTTGTATCAAGAATAATGTCATAAGACCTAGTCAAATTGTCAATTTTCACTTCAAAATTGTTTGCTCCAACTGAATTGGCAAGACTTTCTTTCTTGTGATCAACATCTACAACTGTAATTTGACCGGCCCCAGAAATTCTGGCTGCTTGTATTAGATTTAATCCTACACCTCCGGCACCAACTACTAACACACTTTCACCAAATTTTAAATCAATTTCGTTATTGATTATCCCAAAAGCCGTTGTCATCGAGCATCCAAGTAGCGCAGCTAAATCACTCGGTGTTTCATTCGGAACCCGCGTTAAACGATTTTCAGAGCAAATCGCCTTCTCTGTCAGAGTATTGATTTTCCCACTCGTAATAGGTTTTTGATTTAAAAAATATCGAGGGAAATCTGATTCAATCCCACTGCCCTGTCTCCAG
>CAINWE010000036.1 GCA_903854365.1 Oligoflexia bacterium | reverse complement strand
GGTCAACAGAGAGGCCCTCGTTCCTGGATGTCGAGGGATTTCGATCCCTCAGTCCAATCTGCTTATTTTTTAAATTTCTCATAAAGCTTTAAGCCAGCAAAACTAGCCCGATCACCCAGTCTTTCCTCCAGGCGAAGGAGTTGGTTGTACTTTGCTATTCGGTCGGTGCGTGATGCAGAGCCAGTCTTAATTTGACCACAGTCTGTCCCGACTGCCAAGTCCGCGATGAAAGTGTCTTCGGTCTCACCGCTTCGATGGGACATAATAGTGCGATATCCTGCATGGGCGGCCAGCTTCATGGTTTCTAGAGTTTCCGTGACAGTTCCAATTTGATTAAGCTTAATGAGGATGGCATTAGCAATTTGATTGTCGATTCCCCGCTTGAGTTGGATCGGATTCGTAACAAAAAGGTCGTCTCCGACGAGTTGGCAATAAGTCCCCAGGGTGCGGGTCATCATTGCCCAGCCCTTCCAGTCGTGCTCGGAGAGTCCATCCTCAATCGAGATAATTGGGAACTGCTTGGCCCACTGTCCGTAAGTGGCGATCATTTGCTCGGAAGTGAGAGTCTGACCCTCGAAGTGATATCCTCCTTGACCGTCAGTAAATTCACTGGCAGCTGAATCTAAGGCGAGAAAGACTTGCTCGCCCAATTGATAACCCGAGTCGGAAATGGCCTGGCAGATCGCCGTGAGGGCTTGTTCGTGAGGTTTTGCCCCCGTAAACTGAGGCGCGAACCCGCCTTCGTCTCCGACCCCGGTTGAGAGGCCTTGTTTTTGAAGAATTTTTTTGAGGCGATGAAAGATTTCTGCCCCCGCACGGAGGGCTTCAGAAAAGCGATCAAAACCAGCTGGAACGATCATAAACTCTTGAATAGCCAAGCCGTTATCGGCGTGCTTTCCTCCGTTAATGATGTTCATGAGAGGGATCGGGAGAGTTGTGCCTGGGGTTCCGAAGTGAGTCGCAATGAACTGATCTGTTGGGATGCGCTGCGCTAGGGCTTGCGCCCGCAGAAACGCCATACTTACGCCGAGTAGAGCGTTCGCTCCGAGGTTGGACTTATTCGGAGTCCCATCTAAATCTCGGAGTGCGTCGTCGAGCAGGGATTGGAGTTGAAAGTCGCGACCAATGAGAGAGGGAGCGATTTTTTCCTGAACGTTCTTGACGGCTTTGAGGACGCCTTTTCCTTGGTATCTTTTAAGATCGCCATCTCGAAGCTCAAGCGCCTCGCCTTCACCGGTGGAAGCTCCTGAGGGTACCATGGCTCGACCGGTGCAAAGTTCTCCGGCAAATCGAGTGTCGTCAACGGAGACTTCAACTTCGACTGTTGGAAATCCTCTT
This sequence comes from Oligoflexia bacterium, assembly GCA_903854365.1. GTDB lineage: Bacteria > Bdellovibrionota > UBA1018 > UBA1018 > UBA1018 > CAINWE01. Next base: position 7,645 of record CAINWE010000036.1, on the reverse strand, counting down.
GAGTCTAAAACTTCCCTGGCTTTGATGAGCTTAATTTTTGACATGTTTTTTTCGTAACATAATTATCCGCTTGCTGCCAAATGCTATCCAGTTCTTTGAATCGTTCTTTTATACAGGCCCGAGATGACGGCTTCTTCGATAATGAGGGGTTGGATCGCCTTGAAAAATTCTTCACGGTGGACGCGGGGGGGAGTTTAATCTGCCGCGTTAAAGCATAGAGTTTGAAAAGGTAGCGATGGGCTCGGTCACCTGGTGGAGGGCATGGACCAGCATAACCGAGTTTTCCGTAACTGTTCGCGCCTTGGTGAATGCCGTTTGGAAGTGCTTCTTGCGGCGGAATTCCTGCAGGCAGGTGCCGCACTTCAGCAGGAATATTATGGATTACCCAGTGCGTAAAGAGACCGTGGGGTGCATCAGGGTCTTCAGCGATGAGCGCAAATGCTGCGGTACCTTCTGGAGGATGCTCCCATCGAATTTCTGGAGACGAGTTGTCGATATCGCAGGTATATCGCGAATCAAAATACCCGTTTGGACGAATTGCATCGGTCATGAGATTCATCATAATGCCCTCGTGCCAGAGTTGGATTGATGAGATGCTTGCTAGTTTCCTGAGTCACGGCTAACGGGTGCAAGGAGGGAGCCAGAGTGCAATGGCAGCGGCTAGGATTTTGTTGGGCTCGAGGTCGAGGCGGTGTGGATGTAAATCGAATGGCTGTCAGCCGTTCGAGTTTGCCCAGGAATTTCTGAGCAGGCCTTCTTTTTGACCAGCTGCAGGGTTTGGCGCAGGCTTGGCCCGTGCCGTTCGAGTAGGGTATCTTCTAAGTGCTCTTTGGTGGCCTCGGCAATGAGCACACTGGGTTGTAATTGTTTATGTCGATCGACTCTCTCGAGTTGAAAAAAGAGGAGTACATCCCCGCGTCCCGGAATGCATTTTCCAAAAAATCCACGGGATTCCATCAAGACTTGTTTAGACTTAGGTTCAAGCGTTCGACCCGGGTAGGTATAGGCAGCCGGTTTTCCGCCGCGGGCACCAAAGACATAAAGTGCTTTTTCTAAAAAGCAGTTTAAGCAGGGCTTTGCTTCTACTAAAAAGTAGGGGGCGGCATCTTCTTCCGGGGGCAGAAGTTTGCCCAAAGGCTTGAGGTCAAAAAGCTGGGTGTCCAAAGGCGATGGGGGGGGGCTATTGGCACCCGTCTTAAAGTAGATTTTAGGCCCTTCAATATGGTCGATATTCAACGCACGTGATTGATTTTGGGGATCTGCTTTTGCAACTTGCTCATAGGTCGTCGTGATTTGACCTAAACAGTAGCTTATCGATAAAAAAATCAAATAATAACAGCAATTTAGAGAAATTGACTTGATTCGTACGAGTATCATAAGTTAAAAGATGGTCCCCTTGATTCTATTGTCTAATAGAAAAGAGGATTTTTTAAATAAAAAAAATAGATAAGCGTTCGAATTTCACTCGATGCTTATTGAATTTGAGGATTTTCAAATGGCTGTTTCATCGGATGTTTATGTTTCTTTGGAGTTCACCCCTAATCCAAATACATTGAAGTATTCGGTCAATCGATCGCTTCTGGAAAAGGGTGCCGCTAATTTTATCACCCAGGAAGACGCGGAGTCTCGTTCACCTCTGGCTGCAAAGCTTTTCGCTGTTCCTGGTATTTGCGGAGTGATGATTGGTAAGGATTTCGTGACCGTGACCAAGTCGGATGACGGCGACTGGGATGTGGTTCATAAGAGTTCCTCTTCAGTCATCGAGAGTCATCTGCAGCAAAATCTGCCAGTCGTCAATGAGTCTGGTCTGCAAGAGGCTCATAAAGGTGGTAGTTCTGAAATCGAACAAAAAATTAGGGATATTTTGGATCAAGAAATCCGACCTGCTGTCGCTATGGACGGGGGAGATATCACTTTTGAGAAATTCGAAGATGGTATTGTTTATCTCTTCTTGCAGGGATCTTGTAGTGGATGTCCTAGCTCGACCGCTACTCTCAAGGTCGGTATTGAGACCCGTCTGAAGAAAGCGATTCCTGAAGTAATGGAAGTCGTTTCAGTCTGATTTTGTCAGGTCCCCGACCGCGATGGATCGGGGACCTGACTGCCTTACTCTTGGGTGAGGCTCGAGTGGTCGGTTGGTTCTGCTTGAGCTACATTGAGAAGTGAACTCAAAGTTTTCTTACTCCAAATTCGAAACCGATCAATATACGAAAAAGCTGCTGGTACGACGACCAGGGTGAGCAGCGTAGAGCTGATCAAGCCCCCAATAATTGCTATTCCCATACTAGTTCTTTGTTTCGACGCTTCATTGAGTCCCATAGCTACGGGCAGGGTGCCCGCAATCAGGGCCATGGTAGTCATTAAGATGGGGCGTAAGCGTGTTTTGCCGGCAATTGTGACTGCCGTTGCTCGATCCTTACCTTGGGCAATGAGCTGATTCGCATAGTCCACCAGCAGGATTGAGTTTTTGGTCGCTACCCCTAAGAGCATGATAATTCCGATCATGGAAAAAATATTCAACGATTCATGCGTGAGGAAGAGAGCAAGCAAAGACCCGCAAATCGCCAGAGGGAGAGCGAGCATAATGGTGAGAGGTGTGACAAAAGACTCGTACAGGCTTGCCAGCACCAGAAAGATAAACAAGATGCCAAGGCCCATCGCTGTGACTACGCTCGAGCTCAGTTCTTGAAAGTTTTCAGCTTGCCCGACGAAGACGTATTTCATTCCTGCTGGCAGCTTGACGACTTCGTCGATGAATCTTGAAGCATCCTTCATGACGTCCCCGATTCCGGCGCCGGGGGCTATGTCGGCAAGAATTGAGATGTATCTTGCTCGATCTTGGCGGTTAATCGTCGCTGGGCCGGTTGTACCTCGCGGGGCAGCCACGTCCGAGAGTCGAATCAGGTTATTATTGATGTTAGGGACATAGATCGAATTCCAGGCGTCTTTCAGGTTCCTTTGGTCAGGCTGGAGTCGCACTCGAATGTCATATTCTTGCCCAAGTTCGCGGTACTTCGCTGCCGTGATTCCTTCGACCTGTCCTCGGAGTTCTTGGCCAACAGCCTTTGAGGAGACCCCGAGCAGCTTGGCTCGGCCGGGCTCAAGGTCGACTTGGAATTCTGGTTTGCCAGCGCGAGAGTTGGTGTCCACGTCTTTGAGACCGGGGTGCTTCTTTAAATATTGAAAGACCTGCTGAGAGATACTTTCCAATTCCTTTTGATCAAATCCGACGATGTTCAGTGTGAAAGGTCGCTGTCCACCTGCAACTGCGTCGTAATCTTTGACTTGTGGATTTGCCTTAGCAAAAACTTTTAGTTGCTGTCTGAGGTGCTCTTTGAAGACAATCGTATTCATCGTTCGCTTCTTGGAGTTCACCAGGCGAACATAAAAGCTCGCTACCTCGGAGCGACCATCTTGGTCGCCCACGGTCAACGCAGAAACCTCGACCTCTGGATTGGCCCGGATGACTTGGTCAACTTGACTCGCGATTTCCCCCATAGCGTCCAAATTGGTTCCAGGAGGGAGATCTAAACCGACCATGAATTCTCCCGCGTCTTGAGGGGGGAGGAAGGTTTTTGGCACATAGCGAACGGCTGAGCAGCTTCCGGCAAAGACGATCAAACTCATTCCCAAAACCGTGAGTGGTCGTCTCAGAGTGAATTTTAAAAGCCGTTCGTAGCTATTCTCGAGGCCCGTCTGAAATCGATCGAAACCTTTGAGTAAGCGGCCGACCGTCATGCTCCAGATGCCGGTTGATTCCCTCTCATGTGGGTTCGATGCAAAATAGGCAGACAACATAGGAGCAATCGTCAGGGCATCAAAAAGGCTGATCGCCATGGCAAAACAGATCGTGAGTCCAAACTGTTTAAAGAATTGACCGACAACCCCTTTGAGGAACGCGACCGGACCGAAGACAGCAATTACGGTAAAAGTCGTTGCAATCACGGCGAGTTGAACTTCGAGAGTGCCGTTTCGGGCCGCCTTCAGTGGTGGTTCGCCCATTTCAATGTGGCGAAAAATGTTTTCGCGCACCACGATCGCATCATCGATCAGCAAGCCAACTGAGAGGCTTAATGCAAGCAGCGTCATGATGTTAATTGTAAAGCCTGCGGCTGCCATGAGGATAAAAGCTCCAATCAGGGAGTTCGGGAGCGCAAGACCTGTAATGATTGTTGAGCGACCGTTGCCGAGAAAAAAGAAGACGACAATCACTGCTAAAACGACCCCGATGAGGATCGATTCTTTTACGTCATCCACGTTAGCTCGAATCCAGGTACTCCCGTCTCGGACGACTTGCAGGGTGGGCGTGCCGGCTACCCGTTGCAGTTCTGAGTTCATAGTGTTCATGCGTTTGAGGACGCTATCGACCACGGCAATCGTGTTCGAACCGCTTTGGCGATAGACGTAAAGAAAGAGTGATTTTTTCCCATTGACGTACGCTCTCGACTTTTCGTCTTCTACGGTGTCAACTACCGTCCCGAGCTCGCCGATCGTCGTAGGAACGTCGTTCCCGAAAAAGTTCACAATTGTATTTTTGATATCTGTGAGTGAGCGGAACTCTCCCAAAGTTCTAAATACCGTAGCTTGCTTGCCTTCGTCGACCTTACCGCTGGGGATATTTTCTCCTGCAGCAGTGAGTCGGTTGGCCACCTGCGCGACGGAAAGTTCGCGGGCTTTCAACTTAGATCGGTCGAGACTGACCTGAATTTCTCGTTTCCTCCCGCCGAGAATATCGACGAGACCGACTTGGTTAATCTGTTCGAGCTTTGGTCGGATAACTTGATCCGCGATATCGTAGAGTTTACTTTCGGGAAGGTTCGCGCTGATCGAAAGGATGACGACAGGTTGGTCCGCGGGGTCGATTCTCCGGATAATCGACTCTTTGACTTCCAAGGGAAGTTTACCCTTGGTAGCTCCGACTCGATCCCGAATTTGTTGTTCAGCGAACTTAATATCAGTTTCTAATGAGAATTCAGCGATGAGGCGACTGAAGCCCTCGGCATTAATCGAGGAGAGTCGCTTGATTCCGGAGAGGGTTGTGATTTCGTCCTCGAGTGGCTTGCTCACGAGAGTCTCGATCTCAGATGGGCCAGCGCCCGGATACGGAGTTGTGACCGTGATGATGGGGAATGTGACGTCAGGAAAGAGGTCTACTCCCATGCCTTTCATCGCGAGCCAGCCAACGGCGAGCATCAGAAGGACGATACAAGTGATAAACGTAGGTCTCTTAATCGATACGTCAGCTAAGCTCATCGGGATTCTCCAAAAAGTTTCATTTGGGCTAGAATATTTAATAACGCAATTTGATCTTTGATTCGACCCAGTTGTGAAAACAGGTAATCTTGTTCGAATAATAATACCTGATACGTAGTAGTTCTGCCTCGCTTAAGTCTCTCTTTTTCTGTTTCTAATTTCTTTTTTTGAGTAATTTCTAATTCTTGTGAAAGTCTTAGGTGTTGCCGGGATTCAGTCAGTTTTTGAACCGAGTCTTTCCAAGTGTCCTCTTGCTCGAGGAGTTTGCGTTCGTAGTTCAGTTCAGCCGCCATTTTCTCCTGTCTCCATGCCTCTTGGGATTGGCTCACTGTTTCAAAGGCCAGAGGCATAGAGAATCGGACTCCTACATTGTAGCTGGGGCGATTGGGAGCGAATGATAAAGCGAGAGTTTGGCTGAGTGATACAGAACCATTATAAGGGCTCGTCAAGGGGTTTTGAGGCTGTCCGTTGAGAGATACTGAGCCATAAGCTTCTAAGGTCGGTTTGTTCTTCTCGGTTTGGATAATTGAGTCGGCTTCAGTGGCTCTTACACTTTCTCGAGCGGCTCGAAGATCTTCTCGGAATTCGCTTCTTTTAGGTACTTCTACGGAGTCGAGTTCATCCATCTCTAGTCGATGCAGTTTTTCGCCGACGCTGTCTGAATCTTGGTTTCTAGCCAAATTGAAAGCCCTTGCAGCCGCGCGTTCCTCGTTTTGAGCGGATAGTACGTCTAGTCCACGGCTTTGTAGAAGAGCTTCCGCTTGAAGGGTGTCGGCTTCGTCGCCGAGGTGTAGCTTGACCCGATTTTGATTCCATTCGTAAATTTTTCGAGCTCGGTCGATCGCTTGATTTTGGACTTCGATGACTTGTCTCGCTGCTGCGAGTCGCCAATAGGCTAGCTCTGCTTGAACGAGCGCACTTTGGGTTGCGAATTGGTATTGATGACTGGCAGAGAGGTTGCGGGCCTCGATTGCCTCTTGGGAGGCTCGAGTGGTGCGGCCAAATCCATTATTCCAAAGGCTTTGTGTGATTTCCAGAACGGGACTGGCAACGTGATAGGGGTTGCTGAAAATGGCGCCAAACCCAGGGCCCAGTTGAGAGGTTTGTGGATTGATGTATTGTACAGTGAGCAACTCGTAATGGAGCTTGGCTTGCATCCCCAAATCAAAAGTTTGCATCACTCCGAGAGACGCCACTTGAGTCGTGAGAGCATCATATTGCAGGAACGAAAACGGAGTGATTTTAGTGTCTCTCTTGGTTTCTACGTTCGCATAAAGCGAGGGTGAAGTCACTAGATGGGCTTCATTCGCTTTAAGTTCGTTTGCTTTGGATGAGAGAGAGGAGCTTTTGACTCCCGTATTGTCCTGATTCACTTGATTAAGAAAGTCTTTGAGACCCAAGTCGGTCGTAGCTTTACCTTGGGTGGCGCTGAGGCAAACTAGGGAGAGGCTACCAATCAGTACCTGAGTGACTAATCGAGGTGAAATAGGGCCTGCGGTTCTGCTCATTGTGACGTCCTCTCGTTGGATGGGATGGTTCGAGGACTCATGCCCTCGAGATAGATCGATAAAAGATGGGAGACAACTTCCTTTAAATAGTGCGGGTCCTGGAGCGTTTTGCCATAAAATCGTGCATTGAGGGGGTCCTTGCGCACGAGGTCAAATGCTCCACCCATCATTGCTGTGGAGGAAATGAGTGGGTCTAAGCTTTTTTTTAGGAATCCTCGTTCTTGGCTGATTTTGATGAATTCAACTAGGGTCTCAAAGGATTTAAAAAAGGTTTCTTTGAAAATATCGAAAACCATAGGAAATCCCGCTTCACATTCGCGATTAATGATTCTCGAGACCTCAGGCTCCGCAAGGTGGAGCCTGAAAAATTCTTCAAAGAAAAGCTGCAAACGGAGGTTGAGCTCTGTGTGAGAGGAGACGGGTTGTAGGATGTTCTGCATTTGGGCGAGGCGCGCTCTCCCGATTTGCTCGAGACAGGCCCGGAAGAGGCCTTCTTTTCCACCAAAGTGATAGCTGATCAGACTAATGTTCACGTGAGCTGCGTCCGCCAATTCCTTCACGGTAGTTCCGTTAAAACCTTTTTCAGCGAAAAGGCATTTGGCTGCGATCATCAACCGGGTCTGCGAGTCATCACCGGTGGGGTGCTGCGCTGCGGCGGTTGGGGTCTCTGTCGTTCTGAGTTTTGAGAGAGTTTTATTCGATCGGCTGATGGGCACTCTAGTAAATCCACGCATTCATTTATTTATAAGCTGACCGTTGTTGACTGTCAAACTGAGATTTGAAAAAATCAAATGATTATTTGATTTAGGTCGAAATGTTTTGTTGTGATTTAGTTTGAGCTGCTTGACACAAATGTTTAATATAAGTACAAGAATTTGGGGGCT
>CAINWE010000035.1 GCA_903854365.1 Oligoflexia bacterium | reverse complement strand
GGACATGGGGCGCCCAGTGGTTCGATCATCACCTTTTGGACTTTGATCGGGAGAGCAACTGGGGCAACTGGGCCTATCTCGCGGGCGTAGGTACGGACCCGAGAGACCGTAAGTTTGACATCTCAAGACAAGCTCAAATATACGATGCTGAGGGGAAGTATCGAAAACTCTGGCTAAATGACACAATATGAATCAGCAATATCTTGAAAAATATGGCCCTTGGGCCTGAGTCACAGGAGCTTCAGACGGTATAGGTCGATCTATTGCCACTGAGTTAGCGCAGCGGGGTCTTCATGTGGTCATCGTAGCACGACGCAGAGAGCGCCTGATGGAGCTCGAATCTGACATAAATTGAAGGGAAGATGAAGAATGGAAACTAATTATCAAGTGAACTGCCCCTACTGTTGGGAGCAGATTTGGATTGAGTTTTACCCCGAGGACGGGAGCCACCAAGAGAGTATTACGGACTGCGAGGTTTGTTGCAATCCGATCCGGTACGTAGTGTCTTTTGGTGACAGCCATGCGCAGGTCAGGGCAGAGAAGTGCAATTGAGTGGTGCCTTAAGAGGGGAGATATAGCTCTCCCCCCATGATTCTGTGTAAACGCTCTCGCTGGATACCAATTGAAGTCTGATAGCAAATTCATTAGTCTGAACAAAATGGGCACTAATCCAATCGATCGCTATCTCAAAGACATCCCTGAACCCCAAAAATCCACGCTCACGCGGTTAAGAGGACTGATTACCGAAATAGTGCCAAATTGCACCGAATGCAAGAGCTATGGCATGCCCGCCTTTAAATATCATGGAATCGTGATTGGAGGATTTGCAGCGAGGAAAAACTACTGCTCCTACTACCCTTTCAGCGGAAGTACGCTCAAAACGATCGCAACTCATGTAGCGAAGTTCGAACAAACGAAAAGCGCACTGCACTTTCCAGTCGACAAGCCATTGAGCAAGAAAATCCTTAAACTGCTCATTTTTACGAGACTAAACGAGATCTGTAGGAGTTCCGATATGTGATGGAGTAATTCGAACACTAGCTACATCCCTTGAAACCTGTTTCAATCGCGACTCCCTCGCGCTCTACTACTGGAAATTTTGCCAAAACTGCTTCTCCGCCCAGGCAAGTGGTCTCCAAAGAGAAAAACACCTAACCCAAATCAACAAGGTGTTTCAATTTCGAGGCACCCTCACCAGACGGAAACCAACCCCAACTCCCAATACTTTCAATGGTCTATCGGGAAAAGCGAAAGAACGACTAGCAGATTCGAGCTGGTTACTGCTGAACGACATGAAGGAGCCGCCCCGCAACACTTGCAGAGAATCTCGATCCCCGATTTGATATCGATGGCCATCCGTTGACAAATTGCGCACATCATCTGAATCTGCGTCTAATGTCCACTGAGCTACATTTCCAACCATATGCATCAGTCCAAATGAGTTGGCGCAGTAACCTCTAGTCCTTCCATTTTCCGTTCCATGGGCGCGATCTAGCATTACGAAGAGAAGCCTACTCTCCGAGTAAGGACAAGAGTTCACGCTCTCCGGATGAAAACTGAGCCAATTCTGCCAGTTGGCATAGTCCGGATCAAAGGAGTCCCCCCAATAATACTTTGTCGTGGATCCAGCTCGGGCTGCATACTCCCATTCGGCCTCAGTAGGTAAGCGATAAGTCGCGGATTCGTCAATCAGGCTCAATCGTCGGGCAAACTCCATGGCCTCTCTGAAATGGATGACTACGGCTGGGTAGTCATCTCCCAACTTGACATACGGATAAACGTAGCCAGACTGATCAATCCAAGGAGTGCCCCCCATAATTAACTGATACTGCCTTTGAGTGATCGTAGTCTGACCCATGTGAAACTTTTGAAAGGCTCTAGGGAAGGCAGGCCAATCCCCGTCAGTTTCGCTGCCAAGAGTCGTTCCGGAGCTTTCTGGTATTTCGCAGAAGCGAAAATCTACCTCATGCGCCGCCTGCCCCCTCAGAACCAGATTAAACGGATTGCTACAGTCGCTCAGCCCAGCTTGAACGCTTGAAAGACAGGCTAGGCTTATCGTCAAAAAAATTATCAACCATTGGGATAGATTTGATTTTTTTCGGCTCATTTTTAGCTCCAACAAAGGTTACAATCTAATCAAATTGAGGGCGGCATACCAAGGGCTGAAATTTCATACATTAAAAATATTAAGTTTTAAACACCTAAATAGATTCTCAGACAACAAAACTCACACCGCTATCTTGAGATTAATTTATTAGATTTATTTTGCCAACACGAGGGGCTCAAATCTTAAACCCTTACATCGACCGAATGAAACCCAAAGTAATCCATTCTCAGATCGAGCTAAAGGGCTATTCATTCACCTTATTTCATCTGATATCGTAGGAAATATCCAAGTCCCGTTGAGACAGTAAGCCCATTTCTTGACTAGGGGAGATGACCATCCCGCTTGAAATTTTTCACCAAGGATACGCTAATCGAAAGAACTCAAGCCAGCTCCTGAGCGATTTCTGAGAGGTTAAACCCCTCCAAATCTAAAACAGCAACACGACCAGCCAGACGGTCCGCCAACGATTTCATCACCTCCAACTACTGAGAGCCAGTTAAGATATCCTGCCCCGGAGCTCAATCCTCGCCGATCATCCTTTTTACAACGGGAATGAGTTGCGGCACATATTGGATTTCATCCAATATGATGAATTTTTGACCTGGCTTTAAACTCGCCTTGCGAGAGCGCAAAAGTAACTCGGGACCTTCAGTAGCGAGTTGGCCGTCTTTTTTGGAACAGGGGTAGCCGGGCCCCTAACGACCAGATACTCCAGCCCCACCGGATTTCGGATGTCTTAAAATTCCTCAGCTTCCTATTCTAATAAATATAATTTAATAAGAATTTAGTTCACTTTGAGAGATGCATGTCTTTGCATCTAAGGGAAGACACACGATGGATTGACGCATTTTTTTTGTTTAAGTTGATTTTCTGATCTTAGCTCTTTCTCTCGTACTTCTTGATCAGAGCCAGCAGTTCATCTAAATCAAAAGGCTTCGCAATCCACCCGATGGCATTCACCTCCTGAGCCCGTTTGGCGGCGTCTGCTGCAGCCGTAAAGACAATGATCGGCGACATGTGGTCAAATTTGTTCACAAACTCAATAGCAAACTGCCAACCGTTCATGATTGGCATTTTCATATCTAAGAGAATCAAGTGAGGAGTTAAGCCCTGAGTCAACACCTCGAGAGCCTTCAGGCCGTTGTTAGCCGTCAACACTCGATATCCCTCGCCTTCGAGAAAGAGCTTAAGAGTATAGCTAATCTCTGGATCATCCTCGACTATCAAAATAGTTTTTGAGGGATTTTCGTCCATCGTCAAGGCATCTTTCCAGTAGCGAGCGACCGAGGTAACTCGAAATAAAACACACTGCCTACTCCAGCTACACTAACGACACCAATCGTTCCGCCATGGAGCTCGACAATACCGCGACTAATAAAGAGCCCGAGTCCCAAACCACTCGCTTGCTCAACCCGATCAGACGTTCCACGAGTGAGCGGCTCAAAGAGCGACTGCTGCTGCTCCGCAGATATTCCGACACTATGATCAATAACGGAGATTCGTATCACATCTACCTTACCCTCTAAGCGCACCTCAATCGGCCACGACGGATCTGTATATTTAATAGCATTATCAATCAGATTCGAGAGAACTTGAACGATTCTGGACGGATCTAAATCTAATTCAAATAACTCGCTGGGCTCGACGTAAACCAGCTGACGATCCGGCTCTCGCATTTTGAAATTATTGACACATTCAGCAACCAATAACTTGAGATCTGTCCGTTCTAACCTCAACACCATGAAGTGATGATCCAAACGAGACACATCAAAGAGATCCGCTACTAGACGTGACAGGCGTGCCGCCTGACTCCGAAGGCGGACTAATGTGGCCAAATCTACCGGATGACCCTTGAGAAGCTGCCGCTCGGTATATTGTAACAAGAGTGACAATGTCGTTGTCGGAGTTCGCAACTCATGAGCAGCAACATCTAGAAAGCCCGACCTCACTCCCGATAGTCTCTCGGCTTCCTCCCTAGCTTGTGTGAGCTCAGTGCTGCGACGCCTGGACAAAGCAGTAACCGACGAGACCGAAAGGCCAACCCCAATGAAGACTAAAGCTGCGAACCAGTCTGGCGAGTAGGCGAAGCGCGTTGAACTAGAAATCATCACTGAGAACAGGATCCCAATCCCAGCACCTGCGATCGTTGCCAAGATGCCTGCTAAAAATCCAGCGACTCTTGAAGAGAATAAAATAGCCGGAATAAATAAAATGTAATCACTGTGAACTAGCTGACTCCGAAGCGCAAACTGCACTAACCCTGCGACTGCAGCCGCAGCAATTCCCAGCCCACCCTGAGCGAGATAAGACTTGAGACCCGGTCGCTCTAGAATAGCGTGGAAACGACCCTTCACGTTCTGACTGACGGCATGAGCATGCACTCGACCAGCTCCTACTTCCTGCGAATCACTCCTGAACAATCAAGAACCCCAAAGGCCTCTAGATCCGTTAAACTTGCAAATCGAAGACCGAATCGCAAGCGACCGAGCTTTAGGGAGGTCTCAGCATGAACGATAGTGGGTTGAAGCAAAATGGAACGCTAGTGAGAATCCGACGAACATCTCCTCACTAAACTAAAACCGATAAAGTCTTGACGATCGCCAGCGTAGGCAATCGTCTTGTAATGAGAGCTCGCACAGCTGAGATCGAAGAACCAGCAACCTCCTCGCGCCGTGCGACCCACTTTGGGTTGTGAAACATAATAAGGATCTTTAGACAGCTTCCACACGTTTCCGAGCTCCAGTCCAAACGCATTGACTCTCTTTAGACCTACCGGACGGAGTCGGCCACTTGAGTTTCCCTCATGCGTGATGTAATCGTCGACATTTTCATCATTCAACAAGACCACCCTCTCTATTCCAGAACTAGATCCTCCTGCCACCCCTAAGGAATAACGAGCAGTACTCTTCCCAGATACGTCCCCGCGGATGAGGTACCAAAGTTCAGGATCCGTCGGCAAATCATACACACACCCGAGACCAGCGGTCTTAGCGTTCAGTCTCTCCAAAAAAACTTGAACTTCAGCAGGCGAACCATCTGAATTATCCCAGGCCACCTCGGTCACAGGACAAGAGGGATTCGCACCCAAGCTCACTGCGAAGTCGGGCATCATTTGATTCCACAGATCACGCGTCACCGGGTACTTGGCAGCCTCAAAGCCTCCCATCGGCAATCCATTCGGTAAAAAACCACTCGGAATTTTAATAAATCCAGCGCTAAAATCTTTGAACCCAGGCCACTGCGCAATCACCTTCTCGTGACCTTCTGCCTCGGCTCCGCGCCGCCCCTGCACAAACTCCTGCTCTAAGGTCCGCATCGATTCTGCATCCACACGTGAAGGACCTAGAGCAGCTGGATATGCAAGTCCCAGAGCTTTCCAGTGTACTTTCAGTTCGGACTGGACGCGGGAGTTCTGAGGCGCGCCTAAAACAGAGCGCCCGGATTCTTCTGACGTAGGCCCTCCTGCAGTAGCCGCGTCTCCCACCTCTTTCATTTCTAAACGATAAAGCTTTGCCGCTAAGAGCGCCTTATGCATCGCCCAGGCGCTGTGACTCGAAAACGCAATCATTCCCACAGCGAGACAGATAGACACCCTCACAAAACTCAGCATCTCAACACCCGATTTCAGTTTCACAGTTTGTCATTCGCTTATACGCCACTCAGCATCTTTTTCCAACTCTCCGTTGGATTTGCAGTTGCCCCACCCATGGGAGCAGCGGAATCCTCCCGATGAATAGCCTCACCCGTCGCCGTCGAACCTGATTCACTCTAGCCGTGGCAGACAATCGAGAATGGCCACTCACGCCTTGCTTTAACCTGGTCACGTACGTCTGAAAACCTGCTGAATATGGACTTGCCTGCGCTTTGGCCCACGCAAAAACGGGGCTTGATATTGAGCGATGCACTCAAAATGAATGACTCATGACTTCTCCTTACTGTTGAAAGTCTCCAGCAAAACGGATTCTACGGTAATGAAATCATGAGCCAACCCTGTTATCACTCAAAACAATATTAACCGAAACAATTTGACCTAAATCTCCCCGCAAAAATTCTCTTGTCGAGTCAATTTTTTGTAACTAAGAGTTAACCCTCAAATGGGTCGATTCGATCATGTCTTTGTAATTTTATTATCAACTACTTTTGAAAAAGAATGAAAGCACCGGTATTGTAATATCCGGCACCTTGAGTCAGAGCATTAAAGCTACTATCGCTCGGG
>CAINWE010000034.1 GCA_903854365.1 Oligoflexia bacterium | reverse complement strand
TGAGTCGTTGCTGCTCCTACCCCTTCCGCGCCTCCTTCACAATGGAATCCGTATGCGCACGAGACGATGGGGATCAGAGATCCAAAGGTGACTCCTTTGACTAAGGCGCAAACCACATCAGCCACTCCGATAAAATGCTTCATTCCGTTTAAAAACTCAAGGATGCTGAAGTGATACCCAAAAATGCCCACGAGGGTAGAACAAGCCAAGGTGACCGCTACGGCAATTAAGGTCAGGCAAACACTGGATACCACTCCTGCGATGAAGCGAGGGAAAACGAGGTATTCTACCGGATCGATTTTCAAGAGTTGGAGAGCGTCAATTTGTTCGGTGACTTTCATCGTCCCTACTTCGGCGGTGATCGATGCCCCGACTTTAGATACTAAAAGGAGCGCGGGAATCGCAATGCCAAGCTCTCGAAATATAAACTGGCCTGTGAAGCCTGGAATCATAGAAACGTCATGGAGAGCAAGGTCCATGTGCCAAGCAATTTGCTGGGTGACAACGACCCCCGCAAATGCCGTGGATAGCGAGACAATCGGGATACTCTTGACGCCGCTTTGAACTGTACTCGAGAGGATCTCGGACCATCGCCAGGCACTTGGACGGAAAACGTTGGTGAGGCTTTGAAATAGAAGCTGGGCAATACTGATCCAGATTTTTGTTTCGCGCATTAGGAAACCCCTCGGGCGCTGTTCGCTAGGACTTCAATCAGGTCGAGAATATGACTGAGCGTAAAATTAGCAAACAAGATGTAGAGGTTGGTGTAGATGGCGGCTTGAGTCACAGCTTGCCCCACTCCTCTGGCTCCTCCGGATGCGGTGAAGCCGCGGTGACAGGAAACTGTTGCTACGATCCCGCCATAGATGAGAGCTTTGAGGAGAGCTGCGCCAAACGTACTGATCGAAACGAATTTAGGAATACTCGAAGCGAACTCTACCGTGTTGATTCCGCGTGCAAACCAGGCGACGGACATTGCGCCGCCGACGCTGACGATTAAGCCGATAAAAAGGAGAATGAGGCTTGAGATCATGATGCCGAATAGCCGCGGGACCACGAGATAATGAATGGGATTCGTGCCTAAGCATTCAATTGCATCAATTTGTTCAGTGACCCTCATGGTGCCTAGCTCTGCCGCGGTAAAGGCGCCGATTTTTCCGGCGAGCAGAAACGAGATAATGAGTGGACCTACTTCGCGGATCACCGTCGATGTATTCAGTCCGCCTAGAAAGATCTCCGCATCGTACTTGCTCAAAATGAGATCGATCTGAAGAACCAAGATGGCTCCGACGAAAACTCCGGCGAAAAGTACCGTCGATACCGAGCGATAGGAGACAAAAGCAACCTGGGCAAGAATGGGTTGAAAATTGTCCTGGGTGTTCCTGAAGGTTCGAACGACTCGGCCAAAGAATAAGGCTGTTGCCCCTAATTCCTGAAAAAATCCCATCGTTGCCTGAATCAGTGTACGGATCGCATTCATGTCGCAGTGACCTCCGCTCTCGCCTCAGCGCGCTCTTCGGGAGGGAGAAGGGCCAACGTTTCGGATAAAAAATCTCGAATCAAGGGCTCCTTGGAAAGCTTCAGCTGCGCTCGAGTGGTGTGGGCCAAAATCTTGCCCTGATCTAAAACAAGCACTCGATCAGCGATTTTGAGGGCGCACGCCATATCGTGAGACACGACGATGCTGGTCACTTGGAGCTTCTTGGAGAGGTCGTGAATGAGGTCGTTGATGGCGTTGGTGGTAATCGGGTCTAGACCAGTCGTGGGTTCGTCGAAGAGCAGATAAGATGGGGAGGGCGCAAGAGTTCGAGCGAGTGAGACTCTTTTTTGCATCCCGTAGGAAAGCTCGGACGGGAAACGCTCTAACACGTCTGTGGAGAGGTGAACGAGAGAGAGTTTTTGTTGAACGCGTCTCTGAATTTCTTCGGACGGAAGCGGACCTCCCTGGCGTTTGATAAACTGAGGGGTCTTCAGTCCGAATGCAATATTTTCAAAAACTGTGAGTGAGTCTAAAAGGGCGGGGTGTTGAAAAACCATTCCGCACTTTTGGCGGACGCCGGCGAGTTGGTTCTCGTTGAGTCGGGTCACTTCTTGATCGTCGACGAAGATGTTGCCGGAATCGGCCTTGAGTAGGCCAATCATTTGTTTGAGGGTGACGGATTTGCCCATCCCGCTTCGACCGAGAATGAAAAGGATTTCCCCCGTTTTCACATCAAATGAGACCTCATCCAGAACTCGCTTGGTACCAAAAGACTTAGAAACCCGATCGAAGCGAATGCTCATACGAGGCCCTCGGTCAGCGGGCCTGATTTGAGCCCATAAATAAACTGCCGAAGCTCAAGGTTTTCGGTCCTTTGGACTTCAAGAGGTCCTCCCCCCAAGGTGAGGCGACCCTTGGCGAGCAGAAAAATTTGGTTCCCAATTTGATAGGCTCGTTGCATGTCGTTGGTCACGGTGAGTAGGGTACTCTGGGTCTCGATCCTCAGTTTGCGAATCAGCTCAGCAATCATTTTTGAAGTGATGGGATCGAGTCCCGCAGTGGGTTCGTCGTAGAGGATGACTTTAGGTTCGATAATGAGTGCTCTTGCGATGCCGAGTCGTTTTTGCATGCCTCCTGAGATCTCATCTGGAAAGAGACTTTCACATCCGCTGAGTCCGACTTGGAATAGAAAGCGTCTCGCCTTTTCTTGAGCGGCTTGACCCGTAATTTTTTTGACTTCCCTGAGAGGAAAGAGAAGGTTTTCTTCGACCGTGAGAGAGTCGAAGAGCGCGTTTTTCTGAAATAGCATTCCCAGGTTTTGACTATTGACGTGAATCTGCCCCTCTTCTGGCCGCAGGAGACCAGCGATCATTTTGAGGAGGACGCTCTTGCCTCCGCCGGAGGGGCCGACGATCACAACAGAGTCGCCCTCGGACACTTCGAGGGAGAGGTTTCGAAAAATCCACTGGTCCTGGAATTTTTTTCCGGCATTTTTCACTGAAATCATGTGGGTGCGCCGATCCACGGAAAAAGCAGGTCTTGAGCTAAAATTTTTCGGTTGAGGGGGAGGTGAATTTCGTGTCGACTCTGTCCGAGTCGCTCCGCCTGCTGGAACCAAAAATGCCGGGCCGACTCTAGCCGAGCGGGCTTTTTTTGGTAGTGATGAGCCAGTGACGTGAGAGTTGGGTGAGTACTTGCACATTTCCAGGGGAATTCCTCGGGCGGCACGAGGGGGGTGCTGGAGGACCAGGCTAAAAGCTCGGCGGTGATCTGCTCTAAAAGGTCGACCAAGGTTTCAAAATGAGAGATTTTTTGTGTGGCCCAATCGATGAGGGGGGAACAGTGTAAGTGAGGTGTCTCGATAAATTTCAGGACTTCGCTTCGCTTCTCCCAAATGTCATCGTCGGCAAACCGAAGCGCTCGATCCCAACTTCCCTGGGAGAGTTCTGCACAAACGGTGGCCCGCGCTGGAGCGACTCCGATCTTGTGGAGCAGCTGCTGAATTTCGAGAGTAGGAAGGGGCTTCAGTCGAATCATCTGGCAGCGTGAGACGAGCGTCGGCAGTAAAAGCGTAGAGTCGTGGGTGGTCAGAAGAAACTGCCAACCTGGCGGAGTTTCTTCGAGGAGCTTCAACATGGAGTTGGCAGCTTGGGGAGTCATTCGTTCTACTTGGGGAATGAGGATCACCCGAGCGTGATGATGGTAAGTCCCAAAACCCACGGTGGCTTTGAGTTCTCGAAATTGGTCAATTTTGAGGGACTCCGTGTCGTCCTCTGGGGCGACCTCGGTAAAGGCCGTGTGATTGCCACTCGCGAAGCTTAGGCAGGAGTGGCAGAGTTTACAGGC
Source organism: Oligoflexia bacterium (assembly GCA_903854365.1). Classification (GTDB taxonomy): domain Bacteria; phylum Bdellovibrionota; class UBA1018; order UBA1018; family UBA1018; genus CAINWE01. The sequence continues at coordinate 2,709 of CAINWE010000034.1, read as the reverse complement.
TTTGGGAATAGGTCCGGGAGGGGGAGTTTCGCAGAGAATCCACTCGGCCAGGTACCTGCTCATTGATTTTTTCCCGATCCCTGCCTGCCCCGTGATGAGTAAGACCGGGGGGATCTGTTTTTTGCTCTTCCATCGGGCCATAGGAGCAAAAACCCTTTTCCCGTGGTGTTCGAGGAGTGCTTCAGGAAATAGGTCAGATGGAGATCTGGATTGGCTGTCGCTTAAATCTTGGGTCACACCGTCTTATACCTGATTCGAAATCTCCGAGCTAATTCTTTTAGTACGGCTTCAGCGAGCTGTTCTGGGGTTTGATTTTGAACCTTCAGGGTGAACCAGGTGCTAGGGTGCTCGCGCCTGGCGCGCAGAAATCCCCGGCGGACCTTTTCTTGAAAATGTACCCCTTCGGCCTCGAACCGGTTGCCGTCTTGAGCTCGCCTGAGGCCTGTTTCTGGATCAATGTCTAAAAATACGGTGAGGTCGGGACTGAGGCCTTGGGTGGCAATGAGGTTGAGTACTTTGACCTTTTCCCAGGGTAGGCCGCGGGCGCTTCCTTGGTACGCCAAGCTTGAGTCGGTAAATCGATCACACAGGACCACCTTCCCCTGCCTCAGAGCAGGGAAAACGAGCTGGGCCAAGTTTTCGGAGCGTGCTGCCTCATAGAGAAGAAGTTCGGTCCAGGGATTCATATCGAAGTTGAGGACGGTCTCGCGAATTTTTTCGGATACGGGGTTGCCGCCAGGCTCGCGCGTGGCAATGACCTCGATCTTCATGGCCTCGAGTTTCTGGATGAGGAGTCGAATGAGGGTCGATTTTCCAGAGCCTTCGGTGCCTTCGAAGCTAATTAAGATCCCTTTTTTGCGTTGGTTCATCTCTCTCGTGGGTTAGCTGAGGTTTTGAAGAGCGTCAAGGGAATCTGCTGGAGTGGAAATTGGCAGGGAGATTGCTTGCAGGGATGCGGGGGGATCAAAAATGACTCGTTGGAATTGGATCCGCGGGCGTTGGGTAGGAGCGATTTTACTCCTAGGGCTCGAGGGCCTCTCTGGCATCCGTAGCTCTGCGAGTGAAATCAGAGTGGATCGACCGGAGGTTGAGATTGGGAGTGATCTCTCAGATTTTTCTCGAGCCGCTCTCCTTCAGCCCGGCTATCTGAGTACCCTCCGGTATAATTCCGTCTCTCCGTTCAATCCGAGCCAGATTTTAGATAATATTACGGTCACTTATCTTGGAATGGCCTCGAGCCCGTCGTTGCAGGGGATCAGCTCGGGTCAGCGGGACTCTGCTCAGTTGAGGAATTTTTTGGGAGTGGGTTATCGACTCAGCGAGGCAGTCACATTCTCAGGAAATGCGTTTTGGAGTGTGCGGGGGGTGGAGCAGTTTCCTACTCAAATTCATGACCCGTTCTTGCGTCTCGCTGACGGCTCGTTTCTGAGTGGAGAGAATTGGAACCTCTATGTCGATGGGAGAGTTCACCTGCCTCTGTCTGCTGCGTCCGTGAACTCAGGCTTAAGTTGGGGGATTCAAAGTGTTCAGGTCCTGACCTACTCAGTGCCTGAAAGTCGATTTTCGATCGGGTTCTCTAGTTCAATTCGATATAATAGCTTCAAGCTGCAGGGCTATGGGAGTGACCTGGATTTGTACTGGGGACCTAGCTTTTTATATCAGCTTGCCCCGACTCTTGGACTGAATTTTCTCTCGGAAGTCCTGTGGAGTCATTTATGTCATCGGGGTGGCTCGGGTTGGACCTATCCGAGCTTTGATCTGGAGCCAGGCTTGGCTTGGGATGTGCTCCCAAGCCTCAGCCTGAATCCTTACTTTCATTTTCCGCTGGGCGTCAAATCCAACGTCTATCCCATGTATTTGGGACTCGTGTTGAGTTGGACTCTCCTATGAGCGCTGCCCGCGTCCGCCGCCGTGAGGACGATCTCCTCGGGGACGAGGACCGCCTTCGCCTCCGCCCGAACGTGGCGCTGCTCCGCCTTCTGGAGCGGGGAGGAGGACTTTGCGTGAGAGTCGGATTTTTCCAGCCTTGTCGACTTCAATGACCTTCACTTCGACTTCGTCGCCTTCTTTCATGAAATCGAGAACGTGACTGACGCGTTCGTGGGCGATCTCAGAAATATGAAGCAAACCATCTTGATTAGGCAGAATGCCGATGAAAGCTCCAAAATCGACGACTTTCTTGACGAGGCCTTTGTAAATCTTACCTACCTCAACTTCGGCTACAATGCTCTTGATCATGTCGATTGCTTTTTGCGCAGCAACGCCATCGTTGGAAGCAATATTGATTTTGCCGTCGTCGTTGATGTCGATCTTGCAACCGGTCTGAGCAATAATCTCTTTAATGACTTTCCCGCCAGAACCGATGACTTCGCGAATCTTATCGACAGGAACAGACATAGTCGTGATTCGAGGAGCAAATTTCGACATTTCGGTGCGTGGCGCATCGATGGCGTGACTCATCTCGTTTAAGATATGAATTCTGCCTTCTCTGGCTTGCGCAAGGGCGGTTCTCATGATGGCTTCATCAACACCTTCGATTTTGATGTCCATTTGAATTCCGGTGACGCCTTCTCGCGTGCCGGCCACCTTGAAGTCCATATCGCCGAGATGGTCTTCGTCTCCTAAAATGTCGGAGAGAACGGCTACTCGGTTTCCTTCTTTAATTAAGCCCATCGCGATTCCTGCGACTGGCTTGCTGAAGGGGACACC
>CAINWE010000033.1 GCA_903854365.1 Oligoflexia bacterium | reverse complement strand
ATCAATATGACTTCATTTTGATCGACTGTCCTCCGTCTCTCGGGCTCTTGACGATTAACGCTTTAAACGCAGCGAACAGCTTTCTGGTGCCTTTGCAATGTGAGTACTTTGCTCTCGAAGGGTTAAGTCAGCTCTTGCACACGGTCTCGCTCGTGCGCCAGAGCTTGAATCCAAGTCTCTCTGAAGAAGGGATTGTGCTGACGATGTTTGACAGTCGCAATAATCTTGCTAACGAAGTGGTCAAAGAGGTTCGGTCGCATTTTGGGGAAAAAGTCTTCCAAACAGTTGTGCCTCGGAACGTCCGGCTCAGCGAGTGTTCAAGTTTTGGTAAACCGATCTTACTGTATGACATCGATTCTAAGGGTTGTCTGGCTTATCTGAATCTTGCGAAGGAAGTGTTGGGCCGGAATCAGTCGTTAGCCCGCTCGTATTCGAAAAAGGAAGCGACCCATGAAGGCACCCCGGCGGGCCGGGTCGAAAGTCCAACTGCGTAAAAATTAAACCTAGCATTAAACAAAATATTTGGAGGCTTTCATGGCTCAGAAACCAGTTCTAGGAAAAGGTCTTGCATCCTTACTTCCCGCCGGCGCACCGGCTGTATCTGCTCCGGCGAGTTCGGCAGTCAAAGAGGGGGTGCCACCGACGGCTCCTCCCGTAAAGCAAGCTGCCGGAGCAACCGCAGCAGGAAATCCGCTTCCAGTGGCGCCTGCGGCAGGGGAGGTCAGTCACCGCGACCGGCACTTGGGCATTAGCATGGCTTCGTTGAGTGATATTCGCGCCAACCACTTTCAACCGAGAAGAGACTTCGATGAAAACGCGCTGCAAGAGTTGGCGCAGTCGATCAAGACAAGTGGCATCATTCAGCCGTTAGTGGTCAGAAAAACAGCCAAGGATGGGTATGAGCTGATTGCTGGCGAACGGCGCCTTCGAGCAGCAAAGTTGGCTGGATTGAAGCAAGTTCCTATTGTGATCAGAAAATCTACCGATCGCGAGGCTCTTGAGCTTGCCTTGATTGAAAATATTCAGCGGCAAAATTTAAACTGTGTAGATGAGGCACTGGCCTATTTCCAGCTCATTCAGGACTTTGCGCTTACCCAAGAAGAAGTTTCAGAAAGAGTAGGAAAGGATCGGGCGACGGTCGCGAACTATTTAAGGCTCTTGCGTTTGCCTGAGGCGATTATAGACGACCTAAAGCGTCAAGTATTGTCTTTTGGTCATGGTAAAGCTCTTCTCGGAATCGATGATACGGAGCTCAGATTAAAAGCCCGAGCTCAAATCATTGATAAGCGCCTCAGCGTTCGAGAAACTGAAGCGTTGATTGAGTCGATGAAGCAAGCAAAGGCGAGCGCTGCAGGTGCCGATGCAGCTCCTGCTAAAACTCCGCTGGCCGCTCGATTTGCAAACCTCTCCAAGGAATTAGGCCGCTACTGGTCAACGAAAGTCGAAGTGAAAGGCTCCGAGGCTAAAGGCAAAATAGTAATTCATTATTCTACTCGACAAGATCTTGATCGGATCGTCGAAGCCATGCACACTAAGAAAGTATGAATCGATCTGTAACGCTCGAAGTTCCAGCAACGCACTCGTCAGTGACGGCAGTCATTGATCATGGCTGTGAATTTGAAGGCAAGCTTTGCTTTCAGGGGACCGTACGGATTGGCGGCACTTTTCGCGGAGAAATTTATACTCCGGATACGCTCATTATTGGCGAGGGAGCCCGAGTCGACGCACAAATCGAGGCGGGTGTGATTATCATTAGCGGTGAAGTGAATGGCAGCCTCAGGGCGAAACATCGCGTTGAGATTCATCGTCCTGCAGTATTTCGAGGTGACATTCTTACCCCAAGCCTGAGTGTAGACGAGGGCGTCATCTTCGAAGGCAGCAGTAAAATGGCGCATCCACTGCAGGCTTCGACCACCGCCTTCGAAAAGTAAAATCAAAACTTGACCCTGCTAGCAGATCTATGTTAGCGACCAGTAAAGTTTCCAAACAATAAGCCCCAAAAACGCCCAAAAAGGTGGAGATTAACGTGAACGAGCTTTTGGAACAGCTGAGCTTAGACCAGACATTTTTTACAGAGCTCGCACTTGTTGCAGTGACTTTTCTGGCGCTTTCTCAGTTCTATTTTAAACCATTCTTAGAACTCATCGAAGCAAGACATAAGAAAACCGTCGAAGATCGTGAGTCAGCCGAACGAATTGCGCAGCAAGCCGAGGCAAAGTTGGCTCAATATCAGCGTACGCTAGGTGCAGAGCGGGCTCGCATTAAAAAGCAGTTTGAGGTCGCTTTGCAAGAAGCAAAAAAGCAAGAGTCGCTCATTCTGTCTCAAGCCAGAGAAGAAGCGAAGCGCCTTACCCAAGAAGCAGTAGACGCAGTTCACAAACAGCGGGAAGGTCTAAGCGCTCAAATTCAGGCCGAGGTAGAACAGTTTGCTCAGTCGATTTCGGAGCGTCTATTATCGAGAGGTAATCGATGAGTAGTGTTGCGATTTCGTTTTTAAATTTTTTCATTCTTGTAGGCATATTGGTTTACAACCTGAAAAAGCCAACTCAAGACTATGTTAGAAACCGTCACAAGACGCTGAGAGATGAGCTTCAAGCCGTGCAACGCCAGCTCAGTTCTGCTCAGACCAGGTATGATGAATTCAATGACAAATTGAAGGCTCTGAGTGCCGAAGTGGCAGTGCTGAATGAACAAGCTCAGCAGGACGCAGTAGCGATGACTGATCGAGTAATCGCGGATGGGAAGCGACTTGCAGCTGAGTTGGTCAAAGATGCGCGAGCTACTGCAGACGGGATGGTTGGAGATCTTAAGAAGGACTTGTATGCCCAGCTTAGCGAAAAAGTCTTGGCTCGAACGGAGCATTTGCTGAGGGAGCGGCTGACTCAGGATGACCAGTCAAGGATTCAGAAAGAATTTTCTCAACAGGTGGAGACATTTCAATGAGTGTAGGTAAGGCCTATGCAAAGGCTCTATTTTCAACTCTGGAAGCAGAAGGTGCTCAGGGGAAAGATCAGCTGAAGCAAGTCGATGAGGATTTTCGCGTGCTTTTGGCTGCTCT
>CAINWE010000032.1 GCA_903854365.1 Oligoflexia bacterium | reverse complement strand
TTGAAGATACCCGAGGCCCACGTCTTTCAGGATTCTTAATTTTCTTTTTAGGGTAGGCTGGTCGTGAAAAAGTTCAATTGCTTCATCAATCGTAGTTTGGAGGATTTGATCGACGTTTTTTCCTCGGAAAGAAACGTCTAGGACGGCTTTTTTAAAGCGTTTCCCTTCGCACTCCTCACACGGCAGTTTCACCTCAGCCATGAAGTGCATGTCTAATGTGATCTCGCCTTCGCCTTTGCAGGCTGGGCAACGTCCGCCATCGACGTTGAACGAAAAATATTGGGGAGTATAGCCGCGTCGAAGCGCCAGGCTCTGGGTTGCGAAGAGTTTGCGAATTTCGTCCCATGCCTTGAGATAGGTTGCCGGGTTTGAGCGCGAGCTCCGTCCGATCGGAGATTGGTCGAGTAACACGACTCCTCCGAGCTGCTCTGCGCCGTAGAGTCGGTCATAACGGCCGACCGGGTCGGTAGTTTGGTAAAAGAGCTTCGATAAAGCTTGGAATAATATCTTGTGAACCAGCGTGCTTTTCCCAGAACCTGAAACGCCCGTGACGACGACAAGTCGATCGAGTGGAATTTGGATCTCGAGGTTTTTGAGATTGTTTTCTTGGCAGCCGAGGAGTCGGACCCAGCGCTTGGGTGGGAGCCTTGGGGGACATTCACGCTCGAGTTTTTGGGTGCCCATGAGGTACTTGCCCGTTAGGGAGTTTGGGTTCTGCGTCAGGTCGGTTGCAGTTCCTTGGGCAATGAGTTGCCCTCCGTGTCGCCCTGCCCCGGGCCCAAGTTCGACGAGCCAATCTGCGGCTTTCATCATCTCCAGGTCGTGCTCGACGACAACGACTGAGTTGCCCTGGTCGCGTAAGCGGTGGAGCACTCGAATGAGTCGTTCCGTATCGGCTGCATGGAGGCCGATCGAGGGTTCATCCAAAACATAGAGAGTCCCGCAAAGACCGTTGCCGAGTTGGGTCGCTAAATTAATTCGCTGAAACTCTCCTCCTGAGAGTGTTTTGGTGAGGCGCGCTAAAGTCAGGTAACCAACTCCGACTTCGTGAAGGAAGAGAAGTCTTCGCTCAACCTGATTAAAAATTTCGTTTGTGATTTTGCGCTCCTTGGGTGTGAGAGCGAGTCCTGCGAGCCATGCAATCACATCATCAATGGACGCATGGAGGATGTCGTTGATGGATTGACCGCCCACCTTTACTGCAAGGGCGTCGGGTTTGAGACGAGAACCGCCGCACTCCGTGCAAATCGTCTGACTTTGGTAGCGTCGGATAAAAACGCGGATATGGAGCTTGTACTTCCACTTTTTGAGTTCTTCAAAACAAGCGAGGATTCCAGGAAACGTCGAGTCCTGCGGGTCCCCCTGCCAAAGGAGCTTCTTCTCGGATTGGGTGAGGTCCCGATACCGTTTTGCGATCGAAATTCCGTGACGTTCCGCAAAGCGGAAAAGATCGCGTTGCCAGTCGGCGTTGGAAGGCTTTGCAAAGGGGTCTATGGCGCCTTTGGAGAGCGTTTTTGAGGGGTCAGGGACCACAAGAGCCTCATCGATATCGAGAGTGTGTCCAAAGCCGCTGCAGTGGGAGCACGCGCCCACCGGGCTGTTAAACGAAAATAGGTGAGGTTCAGGAGACCGATGTTCTCGTCCGCATTGGACACAAGCGTATCCGATCTGAAACGATTGGCTCGCTTGGGTGGCCTCCGGTGTGAGGTCTAAGAATGTGATTTGTCCATGTCCAATGCTGAGAGCCTGTTGGATCGAGTCTAGAAGCCTTCCTCGGGCATCTTCGTCGAGAACTTCCTGTGAAATTTTCAGCCGGTCGACTACCAAAAAAAATTCAGTACTGGAATCCGTCTGGAGGATTGAGTGAGGCTGAAATTCCTCTAAGTCAATGAGTTCGGGTTCACTCCGGGGGCGGCGGACGAGGATACGCTGATAGCCTTGCTCCTTGAGGGTTTGAATGAGGGCGGCGGTGATCGCGGTGACTTTGGGTGTTTTGGCCTTTTCGGACTTGGCTTTGGATTTCGATTTGGGCTTTTTGGGTTTTTCTGGAGTTTGCAGCCCGATGAAGGGAGCAAGAATGTAGGCTTTTCGATGCGGGATCCAAGTTTTAGCCCAATCGAGAATAGTTTGGGAGTTGATCGGCTGGACGGTGTGGCCGCAATTGAGGCAGGAGGTTTGCCCGATTTTGGCAAAAAGGATTCTCAGGTAATCCACTAACTCCGTTTGCGTGCCGACCGTACTCCGGGAGTTCAGAACGGAATTTTTTTGCTCTAGGGCGATGGAGGGCGGAATATTTTCAATGGAATCTAAATCGGGTTTTGGCATTTTTTCTAAAAATTGCCGAGTATAAGTCGATAGACTTTCTACATATCGACGCTGGCCTTCGGCGTAGAGCGTGTCGAAAGCGAGCGAGCTTTTGCCACTCCCGGAGAGGCCGGTTACGACAGAGAGCTTGCGAAACGGGAATTCAACCGTAATTGTTTTTAAGTTATTCTGTCGGACGCGAGTGAGGCGTATGGATCTGTGCGTGTGCGTGCGCATTTGTTTGTGCATGATTGATGGAAGATTTGACAGATGTCTAAAAGTTAGACAAGTCTCAAATGACCTCCGTCAAAGTCAAAAGATAAAAATCAAACAAAATCAATATCTTAAGTGAGTTGCTGGTGTTGGCACTGTCCTTGCTCATGCTGCCGGGCCCGGAGTAATGGTGCTCGGGCGGGAGCGAGTGAGATTCACGATCTTGCAAACTCTTTGAGGTAACCAAGAGAGGGTGAGAAAAGCCAGGAGAATAGGCTATGCAGAAAATAATGTGGTTTTTTGGCGGGTTATTGATTGGCCTTACGGTCTTATCAATTTCCAAGGCGTCAGTTCCACCTCCAGGTGCAGCTATCGAGGAGAGACTTTCTGAAATTCGGGTTCCGAAAGCAGGAAAGATTGATTTCGATGCAAGTATTCAGGAGCTCAGTAAGCAGGAGAGTCGTTTTAAAGAGAAACTCCCATCCTTCGCAGAAACGTCGCGTCTCGAAGGCCCAATGAAGCGAATCGCTAAAGAGAAGTACAAGCGATAAATTGGATAGGTCGGAGGCGAATTTCGGATGCAGTCTCTTTTCAGAAAGCTCATCTAGGGCTGACGAGAGAATCATTTGAAATTCGCCCCGGTCGAACTCGGGACTTGCTATTGCACGTCTGGGGTTTAGGTGGGCGGCAGCCCGATCGCTAATTTGATGGTTGCATACTCAGGGTGAGCGGCCCCAGTTTGGGTACGAATCGTGAGCGGCGGCTCAACCCAGGTTTGGTTTCTAAAGTTCTCAGGGAGGTGATCCGACCGGACCATCGCAAATAAACCGATCAGCGGGCGATCTCCTTCCTTAAAAATGATGTCTCGTCTACGGATAATCGAGAGTTGTGCTTCTCGAGCGCCTTGAATGACTCGTTGACGTTGTTCATCCGGAAGTACCGGAAACACGCACGCAAAAACTCCGCCCCAGTTGAGATGTCGAGAGGCGGTCTGACAATAATCAGCCACTGTGCCTCGGACTTCAAAGCGGCATGCCACTTTTTGCGGATGATCCCCTAGAATTCCTGCATCGAGTGGGAAGTACGGCGGGCTCCCTAAGATGAGGTCGAATTTTTCGTTTTCTCCGAGAATAGAAGGATCTCTTAAGTCGCCGTGGCGGATTTCATAGCGGTGTTCGAGTTGATTGAATCGGGCTGATTTGCGGGCGAGTTGAACGCTGATGTCTTGAGCTTCAATCGTCACAAACTGCGCACCTTGAAGTCTCCAGGCTGCTGTCATTCCGACAGAGCCGATGCCGCTGCCTAAGTCCAGGACCCGACTAGCGCTAGGACACCAACTGGTTCCATACCAAGCAGTGAGCACATCGTCGGTGGAAAATCGATGCCCCTTTTTGAGTTGAAAAATCCGGTAATGCCCGGCCAGAGCATCCAGGCTTTCGTCTGGGTTGGGATGGAGGAGTGGGTCGTCAGAGTGAGCGGAGTGATCAATGCGAGGACCTGGTTTTGCCCAACCCTTAAAATAGGGGGAGGAGTTAAATTCAGAATTCACGTTTGCTTCTTTCGTTTTGCTGGCCTTGGCTATACTATAGGGTCAGATTTGATTAAGAAGCAGTTTTATACAACATCACTGAGAGGCTAGTCAACGATGGGTAATGCAGCTAAACAGTCCTTTGAAATGCTTCGCGTGAACTATCCTGAGCCCCATTTAGCAAGGACTCAGAAGATTCTAAAGGACCATCCCGAAGTAAAAAAACTTTTTGGACATACTCCTTCGACTGCGATTTACGCGGTGGA
>CAINWE010000031.1 GCA_903854365.1 Oligoflexia bacterium | reverse complement strand
CGTTTCAGCCAAGTGCGTCAAGGCAGTTTTTCTTTGAGAAACGCGTCAGCTTAGTTCAAGTTTTTTTTGAAGAATGATTTTGCCTTCCACATCTAAATTATGATCGCACTCACGTTTCAGGGCTGATTCGATTGTCAAGAACCAACTTGTGATTTCAATTTAACTTTACAATTTCGTCAGAAGTTAGTGATGTTTTCTTTGAATTTCATTACACTAAAATGTCTCGTTTACGTTTTGAATTAATTAATTGGTCTTTGTAAAACGCGCCAGTCTATTGTCTCAATAAAGCCCTAAAGGAAATCAGTCAGTGACCCTTTGGAAGTGCAAAATTAATCAACAACTTGTTGTTACTTTGTACTTACCTGAACGCTCATTTTACAAGCATGTAAATGGCTTTTTACAAGCTTGTAAATGCTCACTTTACAAGTTGAACTGATTTCAACGAAACCATCCCCCGTCCGCGAATGGACATTGCGAAGTTGTCCGTGCAGCGGCGTCGAACGAAACCCGTCTGTCCGTCAGTCAAGTGGAAGGCGAGCGGCGACAGTCGTACTGGTTCTTGAATCGATTGATTTCACCCTTAGTCACCGTCAGGTCTCCTTGGTTGGCTTTCGCTCTGAGTTGTCATCAGAGACGGTTTCCTGGATTCTTTTGGTTTTTGAGTTTATCTGAAACCAAAGCTTACCATCAATCGATAAATGAGTTAGCGTGAAACTATGAAGTCAACGTCTCGCGGCCGGGTCGATTGGGGTAATGTCCGAGATTTTAAGTCTGCTGTAGTCGTGTGGTTTGCAACCGCATCGGGTGCTGGGTTGTCGCCAGTAGCGCCAGGTACTTTTGGAAGCGTAGTGGGCCTGCCAATCGCCTATAGTACTCAGGGGGGATCGGTGCTGGCGCGCGGATTTTTTTGGACGGTGCTATTTTTATTGGGCACTTGGTCTGCTCAGGTTTTCGATGAGACCATGAAAACCCAAGATCATCAGAGTATTGTGATCGATGAAGTGGTGGGAATGGGGATTACCGCTTGGACGGCGGGTGACGATTGGACCACTTGGATCGTGGCGTTTTTAGCATTTCGTTTCTTTGATATTTTGAAGCCCCCACCGATTCGATATGTGGATGCTTGGTCTAAAAATCAGACCTCCCGAGGGTGGGGTGGGTTTGGCGTCATGGCGGATGATGTGATTGCTGGATTTGAGGGATTGGGCGTAGTAATCCTGTTACAAAAACTCGGGTTTTTGGCTTAAAATCCTCTGGCGAGAAACCAGTCGTTGCTGCTGCTGAAGGCGCGGAAGTTGCTTTTTGTTTTGGAGTGAGGTGTGGTACGGTCTGTGCTCACCCAACGGCAAAACATCCAAGTTGCAACTCACGAAAGATTTTTACCCCCTAGGAGAGAAGTATGGAAATGACGGAACGACGGAATGGACTTGAGGCTGCTCATGGGCAAAAAAATAAGGCCATCGATTTGGCAGTGCAAGCCATTGAAAAGCAATTTGGTAAGGGCTCTATTATGCGTTTGGGCGCAGAAGAGAATCTGGTTGCTCAAGATGTAGCGGCTGTTCCTACAGGGTCGATGAGTCTCGATATTGCCTTGGGTATCGGCGGATATCCGCGCGGGAGAATTGTTGAAATTTATGGGCCGGAGTCCTCCGGAAAAACGACTCTGACTCTTCACGCGATTGCCGAAGTTCAGAAGCAAGGCGGCGTGGCTGCATTTGTGGACGCAGAGCACGCTCTGGATGTGAGTTACGCGCGCAAACTGGGTGTGAGAACCGATGATCTTTTGATTTCACAGCCTGATACAGGGGAGCAGGCGCTAGAAATTGCAGACATGCTTGTTCGCTCGGGAGGCAATGATCTCCTGGTAGTGGACTCAGTGGCGGCCTTGGTGCCTCGTGCTGAGATCGAGGGTGAGATGGGTGATTCTCACATGGGCTTGCAGGCTCGTTTAATGAGTCAAGCGTTGCGTAAGCTCACCGGAACCATCAATCGAAGCAAGACCTTGGTGGTATTTATTAATCAAATTCGTAT